>CAYRRU010000013.1:0-6373 GCA_964426785.1 uncultured Candidatus Saccharibacteria bacterium
GAAAGGCGGCAGACTCGAAAGGGTCTCGAGAGTTCGAATCTCTCCGCCTCCGCAATGAGCATCTTTCAGAAATATAAATTTCTCATCCTCGGCGCAACGCTCATACTTATAGGTGTGGTGTTTCTGTCTTTCTCTCAGATACTAAAGAAAGAAGCCCCACTCACCACCGTAGAAAGTGAGATGACGTTTGAAATTGCAGACACGCAATTGAAACAAGAACGTGGGCTTTCAGGACGCGCAATTATTCCCGACAACTACGGCATGCTGTTTGTGTTTCCAAAAGCAGACCGCTACGGATTCTGGATGCATGAGATGTTGACCTCAATTGATATTCTCTGGCTCGCTGACGACGGTACCATTCTTGGTATTGAGCATAGTGTTTCTCCTGACACATACCCCGAGAGTTTCTACCCGCCAGAACTGGTGCGTTACGTACTTGAGACCAGAGCAGGGTATGCCCGAGAGCACGGATGGGTTGTAGGGAGTGTTGTGGACTTGCCGGCAATTTAAGGTATAATCTAGTGACCGGTCCAGACGACCGCTGTACGAGCAATCGTATAGAGGAAAGTCCGAACACAGGCTCGGCAACGAGCAGCAGGGTAGCGGGTAACCCCCGCACGGAGCGATCCGCGAGGTGCGAGCAGAAACGCCCAATTCCGAAAGGATAGGGACTCTCCAGTAGAGTGGGCCGACAGCGATGTCGGACTGAAACGGCTAAATCCTTACCTCTGTGCAAGGCCGTGCCCTTTTAGGGAGCGCCGCTTGAGGTGCTTGGCAACAAGCATCCCAGATAGATGGTCGTCGTCTGCCTTCGGGCAGATACAGAATTCGGCTTATCGGACCGGTCTCGTATATGAAAAAACCTATCCTCACGGATGGGTTTTTTCATATCCCCGCCTTGGAACTTCATGCAAAATGGGTACGTTATACTAGTAGGTATTACCAAGAGGGCATTCATATATACGTATGCAAGAGACAACATCGGGTTCGGTCGCCCAGCGACGCTTTTCGTTTGATAGTGCAGCAATTTGGGTTCTCGCTGTTTCAGGACTACTCGCCGCAGTAGCATTTGTTCCATCAACCACTATTCCATTCCTGTATACCAAGGTATCTATCCTTGCTATGGGAGGACTTATTGCGCTTGTGCTCTTTATTCTCGCTCGCCTTACACGTGGAAACGTTATCGTGCCTCCAGCACTTTTGATTGGTGCTCTATGGTTGGTACCGCTTGCCTACCTGCTCTCCTCTTTATTCTCGGGTGCAGGTCTTCGCGCATCTTTCTTCGGAAATCAGATGGAAGCGGACACCTTTGGGTTTGTGCTCATTCTTGCACTCTTCGGCACCCTTGCAGCTCTCGCACTACGCCGGGCTGACCAGTTTAAGACCTTCTTCAAAGTTGCCGCAGTTGCGTTTGGGTTGGTGCTGGTGTCAGAGGTGATCATATTGGTGATTGCAAAGCTCTCTCCTTCCACACTCTCAGCAACCACAAACATCGTTGGTTCCTTCTCCGACCTTGGTATGTTGGTTGGTCTTGGTGTCTCTCTCATCTTGCTTGCGTCACGTTTCCTCTCTCCTCGCAAAAATATTCGCACCGCACTTCTGGTTTCAGGAGTCGTTGGACTTGTCGTCATTGCAATCGTTAACTCGGTACTGGTCTGGGCGCTGGTCGCTCTTGTTGCCCTTGGTCTCTTTATTGAGGCAATCATGCACCGCAGGGGTGGAGTCGATGAGGGGGATCTTGATGGAGTTGCCACCCTTGATGCTGAGACCGAAGTTCATCACGGACATGGAGACGCGAAATCTCTTGGTGTGCCACTTGTTACGCTCATCGTCGCGCTCTTCTTCCTGATCGGTGGATCAACGATTGGAAGCGCACTTTCAGCTGCCGTTGGTGCAAACTTCCTTGATGTCCGTCCGTCTTGGCAATCAACGTTTGATGTTGGAAGTCACACCTATGCGTCTTCACCTATCTTTGGTTCAGGACCAAATACCTTTGGCAGTCAGTGGCTTAAGTTCCGTGACCGAAGCCTCAACGAAACCGTATTCTGGAACGTAGACTTCACGTCAGGTATTGGACTCATCCCTACATCGTTTGTAACGACCGGTGTGCTCGGCGCTCTTGCATGGCTTGCGTTCCTGGGTCTCTTCTTGTGGGTCGGACTTCGCTCACTACTCTTCCGTGCACCAAGCGATCCGTTCGTCCGTTATGTATCTATCGCTTCATTCACGGGTGCACTCTACGTGCTTGGACTTTCGGTCTTCACGGTCCCTGGTCCCGCGGTACTGGTTGCTGGGTTCCTCATGATCGGTGTGTTTATCTCAACACTGCGTCACGGAAAGGAGCGACATGAGTGGGGCGTCATCTTCTCACGCAACCCACGTGTTGGATTTGTAATTGTCTTCGCTCTGACCCTCCTCCTTCTTGCGTGTGTCCTTGCGGCGTACGCTGTCGTTAACCGATACCTCTCTGAGGTGGCGTATGCAGAAGGTGCTCAGGCAATTGGAAAGGGAGACCTTACCCTTGCTGAAGCAGCTGCAGGAAGGGCAATACTCTTTGCGCCAAGCGATCGTGCGTACCAGCTTGTGGCAACTATTGGAACTGCACGCATGAACCAAATTGCCGCAGATACGACCTTGGCTCCTGCAGAAGCTCAACAGCGATTCCAGGCAGCACTCTCGGCTTCAATTGAAGCTGCACTCACCGCAACCAAACTGGGTCCAAATAACTACCAGAACTGGACCCTTCTTGGAAACGTATATCAAACCGTTGTGCCGCTTAAGATTGATGGCGCATACGACAACGCCAAGACCGCGTACGCGGAGGCCATGAAGTTGAATCCTTCAAACCCAACCTTGCCGTTCATCTTGGCCCAGCTTGAGATTGCGCAATCAAACGCTCCTGCTGCAGAGGAATACCTTATGCAAGCAATTGGATTGAAGCGTGACTACACGCAGGCAATCTTCTTGCTCTCACAACTCCAGGTGTCTCAAGGCAAGGCACGTGAAGCACTAGAGGCTGCTGAGGCTGCCGCATACTTTGCGCCAAACGATCCTGTAGTGCTCTTCCAGCTTGGTATTCTTCGCTCAGGAACAGGGGACACGCAGGGAGCTATTGCAGCACTTGCAAAGGCGGTTGAAATCAATCCACAGTATGCAAACGCACGATTCTTCTTGGCAGTAGCATACGCAACGGCAAAGCAGAACGATCAGGCAATTGCACAGCTTGAAGCGGTAGCCGCACTCTCTGCAGAAAACGCAGCATCGGTGGCTCCTGACTTGGCGTCACTACGTGCTGGAAAGAATCCGTTCCCAGCCTCAAGACTTGGCGCACTCGGCATTCCACAAGTTCCGGTCTCAGACACAACCACTCAACCTGCTACCGGGCGCTAACCCACCATGGTGAGCAAGATTCTAGGGAAACTAACGGCACCGGTACGCGGCCTCCATCAGGCCGCGTACTTGCTTGCGGGACTCACGCTTGCAGCACAGTTACTCGCCCTTCTGCGTGATCGCATTTTTGCGCACACGTTTGGCGCTAGTCAGACTCTTGATCTCTATTACGCAGCATTCAAAATTCCTGATTTGGTGTTTGCGCTTGTCGCGTCACTGGTGTCTGCGTATGTGCTCATTCCGCGCATTGCGCACGCAGGGAAAAAGGATGCGCGTGAACTCATCTCGCAAACCACGTCATTCCTGCTCTTGGTTGGCGGGGGATTGAGTGCGGTGCTTGCGGTGTTTGCACCAGAAATTCTCTTTGCACTTTTCCCTGGCTTCATAACGTCGCCTGACTCAGAAGCATTCGTGCTTTTGGTGCGACTGCTACTGGTGCAACCATTACTTCTTGGATTGTCTGGAATTCTCACTTCAGTCACACAAATTGAACGCAAGTTCTTTCTCTTTGCGCTTTCGCCGGTCCTCTACAATCTCGGTATTATTGGCGGAACTGTGTTTCTGTATCCAACCTATGGACTTATAGGTATTGGAGCGGGAGTTGTGGCGGGTGCACTACTCCATGTCGGTATTCACTTCCCGGTAGTATCAGAAGCCCGCATGTTCCCAAGGTTGGTCTGGCCAAAGGGAGAGGTGATTCGCAGTGTTGTTATGGATTCGGCACCACGCTCAATGGCGCTGGTGATGAGTTCGGTCACGATGCTCATACTCACTATATTTGCGACTCGTGTGGGAGAAGGATCGGTCGCGATTCTCACGTTTGCAAGCAACCTTGAGGCAGTGCCCCTTGCGCTCATTGGGGCGTCGTATGCAACGGCAGCGTTTCCCGTGCTTGCTGAACAGATAGGACAAAAGAAGTATGAGGAGTTTAAAGCAACACTTACGGTTGCTGCGCGCCATCTCATTTTCTGGTCGTCAGCAATTGTTGTTTTGTTTATCGTGCTTCGTGCACACATCGTCCGAATCATTTTGGGTTCGGGTGCGTTTGACTGGGACGCAACACGCCTTACTGCCGCAGTGCTTGCGATGCTCGTCATTGCGCTTGTAGCACAAGGATTTGTGCTGCTTGCATCTCGTGCGTTTTACGCCGCGGAGCGAACATGGAATCCGTTTTTTATTCAACTTGGTGGTCTTATTGTCTCCGTCATTGGTGCATGGGGCGCGCTCACCATCGGTGCAGCCTACCCAATCACCCAGCACTTCATGGAGGAGTTGTTCCGTGTGGCTGATGTGCCGGGCACAGAAGTTCTGCTCATTGCCTTCGGTGCGACGCTCGGGCAACTCGTTATGGGTGTGGTTGCATTCGTGACCCTCAAGGAAATTGCACCCGGCGTCGGTTCCTCACTCATCCGTCCGCTCTTTGAAGGTTTGGGGGCAGCTATTCTTGGCGGGTCTGCAGCCTATGGCGTACTTGCTTTCACCGGGAACATCGCACCACTCTCCAGTTTGCTCATGGTCTTCACGCAGGGCGCTGTGGCTGGTATGGTGGGGTTAATCGTGTCGGCGGCAGTCCTTGTTCTGCTTGAGAACAAGGAATTCAGGGATCTCTATGCATCCTTGCGTAAACTCACCTCCACACGGGCACTCCCACCCTCAGGAACTATTCTTGGCGGTCCTACGCAGTAATGAATAAACCGATACGAAACTTTTCCATAATTGCACACATTGATCACGGAAAATCTACCCTCGCGGATAGACTTCTTGAGCGTACCGGTACTATTGAGGCACGAAAGATGCGTGACCAAGTTTTGGACAAGATGGATCTTGAGCGTGAGCGCGGTATCACCATCAAAATGCAGCCAGCACGTATGCAGTACAAAGCCCGAGACGGTGTTGAATATATTTTCAATCTTATTGATACTCCTGGCCACATCGATTTTGCGTATGAAGTGTCGCGTGCTCTTTCTGCCGTTGAAGGAGTTATTCTGCTCGTTGATTCAACACAGGGAGTACAAGCACAGACCTTGACCACACTCGCTATGGCGCGTTCTGCTGGTTGTACCATTATTCCCGTTCTTTCAAAGATTGACGCACCCGCGTCACGCGTTGAGGACGTGTCACTTGAACTTGCCGAGCTTCTGTCCGTAGATCCATCAACCGTCCTTGCAGTGTCTGGAAGAACAGGAGAGGGCGTAGAAGAGTTGCTTGAAGCGATTATTGATCGTATTCCAGCGCCTCGAGTAGGTGAAGGCGACGCACGTGCACTTATCTTTGATTTCTCATACTCAACACATCGCGGTATTGCGGTGTATGCTCGTGTGTTTGATGGCTCCATAAAGAAGGGCGACGTACTGCGGTTTGCTGCAGCTAACCAGAAGTTCACTGCTCTTGAGACGGGTATCTTTATGCCTGACGAGAAAGCGACCGAGTCACTCTCTGCAGGCGAAATAGGCTACATGGTAACGGGGGTTAAGGAAGCGGGTGTGGTTGCGGTTGGTGACACGGTGGTGTTTGACCGTGGTGCTACGCTTGCGCTTCCTGGGTTTGCACGACCGCGCCCTGTTGTGTGGGCATCGGTGTATCCGGAAAGTCAGGACGATCTTTCGGAACTGCGTCTTGCGCTTGAACGTCTGCGTCTCTCTGACTCTTCACTTTCCTTTGAAGAGGAATCGTCTGGAGTATTGGGAAGAGGATTTAGGTGCGGGTTTCTCGGTATGCTCCATCTTGAGATTGTGACGGAGCGATTGAAGAGAGAGTTTGGACTCACCCTCATTGTTACCATTCCAACCATTGCCTACATCGTTACAAGTAAGAATGGAAAACGAGAGACCATTTATACGCCGTCGAAGTTTCCTCCATTTGGTGACGTGGTTTCAATTGAAGAACCGTGGGTGAAAGTGATACTGATTACCCCTCCTGAATCTTTGTCTGGGATGTTGCAGCTTTTCCATGATCACGAAGGGGCCGTTATGGATACCGAGAC
>CAYRRU010000013.1:6473-15493 GCA_964426785.1 uncultured Candidatus Saccharibacteria bacterium
CAGATGTTTGTGATGAAGATACAGGCAGAAGCTCTGGGGCGCATTATTGCCTCTAAATCAGTCTCTGCGATTCGTAAGGATGTTACGGGATACCTTTATGGGGGTGATATCACGCGCAAGATGAAGCTTCTGGAGAAGCAGAAGAAAGGAAAGAAACGTCGTGGTGAGCACTCTAAGATGGAGATTCCACAGGATGTGTTTATGAAAATGGTGCAGGATTCCGACCGGTAGCACACGGTATACTGTGGGGGACATGGTACGTAAACCAACACAGACTCGCCTGAAGGAATACCTTGTGACCGCCGTTCTGGTCCTTACCATTGTATGGCTAGTGTTTTTAATATTTGGTATCTACCGTAAAGAAGAAATTGCCCGCCACGCAAGCCGCGAGACCCAAGCGCAGTTACATATTTTGCACGAGCGCGAGATGATGCTTAAAGCCTCCCTTGCCGAGCTTGATACGCCGCGTGGGCACGAGGCAACGCTTCGTGAGACGTATGGTGTTGCGCGTCCCGGTGAAGAAGTTATTATCGTGGTGCCGCCAAAAGAAGCTACCACCACACCCACACTTCCGTGGTGGAAGAAAGCTCTGGGATGGTTTGGTATTTGGCGATAAGCGGAATTAGTTTAGTGGCAGAATGGGTGCTTCCCAAGCACCAGGCACGAGTTCGATTCTCGTATTCCGCACATCGGTGAAAGTGATACGATAGCTGTATGAGTGATGTATACCAAATGGAGCGAGAGCGCGATGAGTTGGCGCGCCAGATTGAGCAGGATGAACGCGAGCTAGCCACCAAGAAAGACGAACTTCGCCGTGCTGAAGAAGAGAAGCGAAGAGCGGATCTTGAACTCAGTCGTGCTGAAGTAGGAGCAAGTGAAGCAGGAAGAGAGAGTGAGGAAGATTTGCGTCGTAAACACGATGACGAGATTAAACTTCGAACGGAAGCGACCAAGCGTCATGCTCTTGAAGCAGAACTTCAAGACGCAAACGAAAAGATTCGTGAATCCGAGCGCATCATAGAAGAATCCAAACGACGTAAGCAGCAAATAGAATGGAATCTAACTGAGCTCAAAGCTGATGAGGCGAAGACACAGGCTGACCTACGCTCTGTTACACAACACGCAGAGAGTGTGACGCGTCGTGCTGAAGGCGGAAAAGGACATGGGAGGGAGGCACGCACTCGCCTTGAGCTCCTCTCACGAAAGTTGCTTGATCTTGGACGCAGTATCTCTGACCTAACCCAGCGCCTTCGCAAGGAGAAGGTTGATTTGGTGGAGAAGAATAGGGAAGTATCTCGAACTGCCGCCCTTGGACGCCTTAACCACGAGGACAATATAAAGGGCGTAAAGGAGCGCCATCGATAGGGAGTTATCCCCATACCCCTTATGCTATACTGACCGAACTAACGTAAACCGTATGGATAAGCAAGTAACTATATACAGCACACCAACGTGTCATTTTTGTCAGATGACGAAGGAGTTCCTTAAGGAGCGCAACGTTCCCTACACGGAACACAATGTTGCAAGTGACCTTGAGAAGCGTCAGGAGATGATTCAGAAGAGCGGACAGATGGGTGTTCCCGTCATTCTGATTGATGACGAGATCATTGTTGGCTTTGATAAACAGAAGCTCGAGTCTCTTTTCCCCGCAGCATAATAGCCAATTAAGGAAAGCTTGAAACCGCGCCCCGTGCGCGGTTTTGTGCTAGTCTCGTGCTATAGCGCCCCTGTAGTTCAATGGATAGAACGTTGCACTCCTAACGCGATGATCTAGGTTCGATTCCTAGCGGGGGCACAAATGAGCAAAGCTGTCCGGACCTCTGGGGTGCGGACAGCTTGCATGCGAGACTTGTGCTCGCGTAAAGATCAGGCGGGCGGCGGCCCGTTGCGCTGGTTCTCGGATTCGTCGCAGAAGCCGATGGGCGGCGTGGCCGACTCTGCATCCTCGGTCTTGCCGAAGATGTGAGACTCACTCTTGTCCATCGGATCAGGCGCGCACGTTAACCCGAAGTCAGGTTGTGGGGCAGAACGCATATCGGTCATGTGCTTGTTCCCTGTAACTTCATACCTCCCCTGAGGCACGAAGCTACCACTCTGACGCACATTCTGAAAGTTGTAAAGGGGAAAGAATGCACAACCTGGTACGTCCTCAGTGGTAAGGTAAAGAATATATGAAAATGAAAAAGCTCTATTTTATCGGTGTTGTTCTGCTTGGGCTCTTTGCTTCAGGTGGTGTACTCTATGCTACCTACTCGTATATGAAGGAACCTGAGGTCGCGGTTGCACCACTACCAGAGCTTCCAACCACAGAAGAAGAAACGCCAACTCCGTCTGTACTACCATTCGGCAAAGTCACCCTTCACCTTGGCGAGACCGCCGTGTTCAAAGGTATCTCCATCAGACCGATTGCCATCGTTGAGGACAGTCGCTGTCCAATGAACGCAAAATGTATATGGGCTGGAACGGTACGTGTAGAGACTGAGATCATATCTGGTCTTGGCAAAAGTACACAGGTGATTGAACTTGGTAAAAGTGTAACGACTGAAGCGGAAGAGGTATCGCTCATGTTTGTTGCTCCCGACACGATGGCGGGAGTCCCAACTGAGCCAAGTGCATATCGCCTTACCTATAGCGTGGCAGAGCGCACGACAGCGACAGAACAGGGTAAGTGTTATGTGGGCGGGTGTTCTAGTCAGTTGTGTAGTGACACACCGGGCATGGTGTCTACGTGCGAATATCACGATGCATACGCCTGCTATCAAGCAGCTCGCTGTGAACGTCAGGCAACGGGCGCGTGTGGTTGGACGATGACACCGGAACTCCAGTACTGTCTTGCCTCTTCCTAAGAGGAGGATGCTAGAATAGTGCGTATGAGTGAGCCCACAGACGCCCCAGCCTCTCTTGAGGCACTTCTGCGAGAGCAGATTGCAATCAGTAAAGAGAATAATGAGATCCTCAAAGACATGCGCCGAATCGGACGCATTGCGTTCTGGGCCAAAGTCGTTCTGTGGACCATCCTCATCATCCTCCCACTCCTTCTTATTGGCCCAATACTGAGCGGTTTCTCCGCAATGCTGGCTCCTGGAACGGCGAGTAACGTTATGGGTGTGCCTTCACCTGAACTTATTCAGCAGGCTCTGGACGCGTATAAGGGGCTCAGTGAGCAATAGAAAAGGAGGAGCCGGTGTGATAGGATACACCCGAAGCTTGGATAGCTCAGTTGGTAGAGCGCGCCCCGGTTCGAGCCCGGGTCCAAGCACCAGTAAGCTCATGATCACCTCCCTCATTCATTGGGCTAAGAGGTACGAGCGACTTCTATCGTCCTTGTTTTTTCTGGGCGGGTTTCTAGGGGACATTCTGGCTTTCACACTTCTTGAAGTTGAAGTGGTGAATATTATTTTTGCGCTCTATGTGGTGCTTGGCGCACTCGCCATAATGCTCTCGCACTACCTTTCTTCACGAGAGCCGGAGAGCTCGGGCAAGTGGGTGCGATTGCTTTCGGTGCTTCTCCCGCTTTTCGTACAGTATGTAATCGGTTCTATTCTTTCTGGCTCACTCATTTTCTTCACCAAGAGCGCCACACTACTCGTGTCGTGGCCGTTTCTGCTTTTGATTGCAATTGTGTTCTTTGGGAACGAGATATTCAGATCGTATCGTGAGCATCTTGCGTTTCAGACTATTCTCTTTTTCTTTGGGTTCTATGCCTATGCCATTTTCGCTCTTCCACTCCTGGTCGGCATCATTGGTCCACTAGTGTTTCTTGGAAGCTCACTCATTGCAGTTGGCGTCTTTGCAGTCTTCCTTCTTGTTCTTTATCGCGCGGGTCGCAAGCGTCTGCGAGATGCGTTCAAAGGAATCCTACTTGGCACGGTGGGTATTGTGGCGATTATGAATAGTGCGTATTTCACAAACGTCATACCGCCACTACCGCTTGGACTTAAGGACGTGGGCGTGTACCACCACATTAGTCGTGAGGGGGACACCTATCACCTTAGAGGAGAGGCACCAGCTCTATGGTGGCAGGTACTAAAACCAACCGTCGTACACCATACTGCGGGTACTCCGCTCTACATGTATAGTGCGGTATTTGCCCCTATACGCTTCTCTGCGGGGATTGTGCATGAGTGGGAGCACAAAGACCCTGTGTCGGGCAGCTGGGTGCTCCAGAACAGGGTTCCGTTCTCAGTATCAGGAGGAAGAGCTACTGGCTATCGCGGGTATTCCCTTAAGTCGGACCCGTCTGACGGAGAATGGCGTGTATCTATAAAAACGACTGAGGGCCAGACAATAGGACGCATTGAGTTTAAAGTTGAAACGGTCCAAGAAGAACCAGTATTAGTTGAAGAGATGCGCTAAACAAAAAGACCGCGTCTTGCGCGGTCTTTTTGTTACCCTGCCTTCACGCGCAGTTTCGTTTGTCGTGCTTTATCAAGCTTTGGAAGAATGAGAGTCAAAAGACCATCCTTTGCTCCTGCGGTTGAGTTATCAACGTCAACCTCTTGAGGAAGAAGAATGGTGCGAGAGAAAGTGCCCCAGAAGAGTTCCTGATGGAAGAAATCTGATTCAGGAATATCTTGGTGTGCATCCCGGGAACCCTCAAGCACGACCATGTCGCGACTTATGGAAACATTAATTTCGTCAGGGCGAACACCCGCGATGAAGGTGCGAATCACAATCTCGTTTGGTGTTTGGTAAACATCAACCGGAAGTTGTCCGTCTGCAGAGCTCTCTTCTTCGTGCTGAGGCGCCATTGGTGCTTCAGTCTTCAAAGACTGAATAGTTTTACGTACAGGAGCAGGCGCCTGGAAGTCGTCATCAAAAGAATCGTAGTCGTCTCCTGCTGGAAGAGTACCAGCTAGGCGTTCAAAGATGGAGCGTTTTTTCATAAGACGACAATTAACAAGTGTTTTTTGGTAAGTGGCGATACCGGAAGTATTTCAGTATCTCAAACAGTGCGAAAAATACGATGGCTCCGCTCCAGACCACAAAGAATGCGGTGAGCGTATGTGAACCACCTGGTGCGATTATAAGAAAATTAAACAATGCGTGCAATGCTATCGCAAGGATAAGTCCTACGGTCGCGTACACCGCACGCACCATGCGGGTCTTTAAGTATGAAAGCGCGAGTGCAAAACCAATGATGGATGACGCAATCACATGCAGTAGTGTTGAACCAACGAAGCGTAGATTGTTGGTAACGAGTCCATCAACAATACGTCCATCCATGAATGGGCCAATTAAGAAGAGCGCATTTTCAAGTGCCGCAAACCCGAGCGCAATCGTGACCATGTAGATAACAAGATCAATGGTCTCATTTACCGAGCGACGCCAGAGCACCAAGAGCGACGCCAGAAGATATTTCATAACTTCCTCAACAGAAGCCCAGGCCACAATGACCGGAAGACCAGAACTGAGTGTGTGTGCAAAGAAGGTCTGTAAAGGTAATGATGCAGGAACCGCAAGCATACCCGCAATCATCGCAATAATGATGAGAGAACGCGGTTCAGGACAGCGCGCGTCTTCTTTTAGGAGAAAGTGTAGCCACAACACCGCGGGCAACACGCCTCCAAGTAGTGCGTATCCGATTGTCTCAAGCGGAATGGACTCCAACATGTCCCTCTATAGTAACAGGCCAGCGCGCGACCATAAGAAGTGGAGAATGTCCGGGCACGTGCTTCCAAATCTCTTCAGTTACAAACGGCATAAATGGGTGGAGCACTTTCAACAGGTCGCCAAGTATAGAAAGGAGCAGCGCCTGGCGTGATGCTTTTGCATGAGCATCCTCTCCAAGGAGAATGGGCTTGCTCGCTTCAAGCAACTCGTCTGCAAGGCGCGACCAAGTGTAGTGGTAGAGCTTCTCGGCTGCAAGATACAGGCGATACGCTTCCATATCCTGTGTCACCTCGCGTATAAGCGCGTCAAACTCAGCACGGAGTGTCTCGTCCTCATTAGTTAGAGGAGCACGTATGTCTGCATCTTGTGTGTTCTCAAATATAAAGCGCGAGATGTTCCAAAGCTTGTTGGCAAAGTGCTTGTATCCCTTGATTTTGTCCTCTGAAATACGCATATCAGTGCCTGGCGTATTGCCGACAATGAGCGCCATGCGCGCGGCATCTGCACCAAACTTGCCCGTTACTTCAATGGGATCAAGGTTATTGCCGAGCGATTTAGACATCTTGCGTCCTTGTGCGTCGCGCACGAGCCCGTGCAAGTACACTTTTTTAAAGGGAATCTCTCCAAGTGCAAATCCAGTCATCAAAATCATGCGTGCTACCCAGAAGAACAGAATGTCGTACCCAGTCTCAAGCACGTCTGTTGGACGCCAGAAAGCCAAGTCACTTCCTTCCTTTGCTTTACCGTCCTTCCACGCAGAAGGCCACCCCATCGTGGAGAAGGTCCAGAGTCCTGACGAGAACCAGGTATCAAGTGTGTCCGGATCCTGTGTCCAGTCGTTTCCTTCGGGTGCTGCGGTACCCACATACATCTCTTCGCCTCTATACCAAACCGGTACTTGGTGCCCGTACCAAATCTGACGGCTAATACACCAATCACGAAGATTCTCAATCCAATTGAAGTACGTTTTTTCTGAGTGCTGCGGCATTATCTCAATCCCGTCAGGAGACACTGCCTTTAGCATAATCTCTTTGAGCGTGGTCTCGCTTCCAGACACAATACCTGGAATGGATGAGTGGGGAAGAACGAATGGTTTGTTAACCGCAATGAACCATTGCAGTTTTGGTAGTGGCTCAATCACGCCACTGGTGCGCTCAGCAAGAGAAATGTTCTGAAGGGTCTCCTCTTCCTTTGTAAGGAGTCCTTCCTCTCGTAGCCAGTTAACAACGAGCTCTCGTGCCTCAGTCGTTTTCTTTCCTTCAAGTCGGCCAGACACGGTCATCTTCGCGTACTCGTTAATGACCTGTGGACGCGGGAGGTCATGGCGGTCGGCAATCTCCCAGTCAATCTGACTGTGTGCGGGCGTCACGCCAAGCGCACCTGTTCCAAAGGCCGGATCAACGGATTCGTCTGCAACCACACGAATGTGTAGGGGGACGTCACAGAACACGACGTCAAATTCTTTTCCAATAAACTGTTGGTACCGAGGATCATCCGGATGAACGGCAACGGCGGTGTCGCCAACTTTTGTCTCGGGCCGGGTCGTTGAAATAGCGATGGGGAAGTCTTTCGCATACGTAAAGGTATAGAGCATTGCTTTGCGCTCCTCGTGCACAATCTCATCGTCTGAAATGGTGGTCTGACCTTTGGGGTCCCAGTTAATGATGCGATTGCCTCTATAAATCAGACCTGCGTCATACATGTTCTTAAACATGGTGCGCACCGCAAGACTGCGCTCTGCGTCAAGCGTAAACACCTCACGAGACCAATCAAGTGAGGCACCCATTGTTTTCACTTGCCCTACAATCGTGTCGTGGCTTTCTGCAGCAAACTCACCAATCCGGCGCAGGAGCTCCTCGCGTCCGATGTCGTGGCGAGACTTTCCTTCTGCTTTTGATATCTGCTTCTCTACAACCGACTGCGTCGCAATTGCTGCGTGGTCGGTGCCTGGAAGCCAGAGGGTCCGGTACCCCTGCATACGCTTAAAGCGAATAAGGATGTCCTCAATAGCGAGCATGAGAGCGTGGCCCATGTGGAGTCTGCCAGTCACGTTTGGTGGGGGCAGAATGATGGAATAGGGAGGTGCATTTGGATCAATCACACCTTTCTCCACACAGACGTCAGGATTGAAAAAACCACTCTCCTCCCACTCCGCATATATACGGGGCTCGGTAGTTATAGGGTCGTATGGTTTTAGGAACTTCTCGTCCATGTATAGAGAATATAGCAGAAAACCAGCCCTACACGAGCGAAAGGTTCCCATCCGCCACCAGAGCATCCTGAGGCACAAACGCCTTCTCCATTGCTCGGTAGTAACCAGCAATACCAATCATGATGGCATTGTCTCCGGTGAGGCTACGTTCTGGAATGTATACCCGTACGTCAGGATAGCGCTCCCCCTTCTCTACAAACACCCGACGCAGGTTGTCGTTAGCTGACACACCACCGGCAAGTAGGAGTGACTTAGCATCAGTCGCTTCCATTGCGCGCTCAGCCTTAACCCAGAGCACATCCGCTACCGCGTCTTCAAACGCACGCGCGATAATGCGCTTGTCATCTTCCGTTAACACGTCCATCTTCTTAATGAGATAGAGAACTGCTGTTTTAAGTCCAGAGAAGGAGAAATCGAAATTGTTCGTATCTTTCATGGGGCGCGGGAGTGTGTGAGGAGTGGGGAGGTTAGCAGTACGTGCTTCGTCAGCAAGTTTTGAAATAAGTGGACCACCCGGATAACTAAGCTCCATCATGCGCGCCACTTTGTCATACGCCTCACCAACCGCGTCATCCCGTGTCTCACCAATACGCTCATAGGAAAGTCGCGTGTTTCCTGCGGTCCATTGTTTGGTGAGGACCAGTTCTGTGTGCCCGCCTGAAATAACGAGCGAGAGGAGCGGAAGTGGTGGTTGGGTGAGAGTATACTCGTCATTCTCTTCTGGAGTAAGGAGCGACGAGAGAATGTGTCCTTCAAGGTGATTCACTCCGACAATCGGTTTATTCCACGCAAGAGAAAGTGCACGCGCAAAATTAACCCCAACCCATAGTGCAGGTGCAAGTCCCGGACCATACGTAACGGCAATAGCATCAATATCTGGAACTTCAGCTTCTGTTATAAACGCAAAGAATGCTTCGGTGAGCTCTGGCTCGCGTGCAAGGACTTCGGCAATCTGTGTACGAAGTTCCTCTGGAATACTTTGCGTATCTTCCCGAAGAAGTTCGGCTTCTTCTAATGATGCAGACAGCAACGGCACAATGTTTGCCGCATGCGCGCGCTTGGCGAGCATAGGGAACACGCCTCCATACTCTTTATGAATATCTATCTGAGAGAGGAGAGCATTCCCAAGCACCTTGAAGTGCGTATTCTCTCCCTCCTGGGTCCCTTCAAGTATGGAAACTGCCGTCTCGTCACA
>CAYRRU010000014.1:0-14135 GCA_964426785.1 uncultured Candidatus Saccharibacteria bacterium
TCTGCGGAACGCCGTCCACAAGCGCCAACATGTTGTAGTGGAAGGTGCTCTCAAGTTCTGTGTGCTTAAAGAGCGCGTTCAATACTTGCTGAGGATGCGCGGTCCCTTTAAGTTCAACAACCACCCGAATGTCATCTGTTGATTCGTCACGCAAGTCCTTAATACCCTCAAGCTTCTTATCACGCACGAGGTCTGCAATACGGGTAATCAAATCCGCCTTGTTCACGCGGTATGGAATGGAGGTAATGATGATGGAGGTTCCCTTCTTCTCTTCCACAATCTCCGCCTCACCCCGCACCACCACACCACCCTTTCCGTTGGTGTATGCGTGCTTGATGTCAGCCTGATTAAAAGCAATGCCGCCAAGAGGGAAGTCGGGTCCCTTTACGTGGGTGAGCAAGTCGTCGGTCGTTGCGTCAGGGTCATCAATCAAATGAGTGGTTGCATCCACCACCTCACGAAGGTTGTGTGGAGGAATGTTGGTGGCCATACCAACGGCAATACCAAGTGCTCCGTTAAGGAGCAGGTTTGGTGCTGCAGCCGGAAGCACGGTTGGTTCCTGCTTTGATCCATCAAAGTTTGGTGCCCAGAGCACCGTCTCCTTCTCAAGGTCCCTCAACATTTCTTCTGCAAGACGCGACATCTTGGCCTCGGTGTATCGGTATGCCGCAGGTGGGTCACCATCAACCGAACCGAAGTTTCCCTGTCCCGTCACCAGGAGGTAGCGGGTGGAGAAATCTTGTGCAAGACGCACCATAGCGTCATACACGGACGCGTCACCATGCGGATGGTAGGAACCGAGCACCTCTCCCACCACCGTTGCTGACTTACGAAACTTCGCGCTTGGGGTGAGTCCCGTCATGCGCATCGCGTAGAGAATGCGACGATGCACTGGCTTCAAACCGTCCCGTACGTCAGGGAGTGCACGACTCGTGATAACGGACATTGCGTAGTCAAGGTATGACGAACGCATCTCAGCCGTAATGGACTGATCTATAACACTTGACCCCTCCGGTCGGATATCAACTGAATCTTCTCGCTTAGCCATGAATTATTTAAAACGGAATCACCGTACGGGTATCGTTGTTTTGGTTTGGTGTGTTGATGGTGGTAGACGTATCAGTCTCAATGATGGTGAGCGCGGTTGGAGCGTTCGCGTCAAAGTTAGCGGCACCCACCCCTCCCATGAGGTTAGTGAAGGACGACTGCACATCAGATACGGCGCCTGAGAGTGGGCGAGCGGAGTCAGCAAGTGTTGGACCGTCGTTCGTTGGTTTTAGGATGAATGCATTGCCTGCAACAAGAGCTGCCATCCAACCGACCGCGACAAGTCCGGTGAATACTGTTGCGGTACCAAACGCAATACGCTGTCGTACGTGTTCAGGCTTTGCGCGAAGTCGTTCGATGAAATCAAACATAGGCCTTATGGTGTTATCACTATAATAGCACCCTCCTTCTCAACCGCGTCCTTCTTTTTAAGGGTGAGTTTCTCCACTGTTTCTGCTTCCCCGCCTTCTTCTTTAAGGAAGGTATCTAGTGCTTTTGGCTCTCCCATTCCGCTCCAATGCATTGGTACGATGATGCGCGGCTCAAGCACGGTGCAGAGCTTCTTGGCTTCAGAAGCTGTGAGTACCCCATCACCACCAACCGGTACGAACAAAACATCAATTTCATCAATTGCCTCTCGGGCATCTTGTCCGAGCATGGGATCCGATAGGGCTCCCAGGTGCACCAACGTCATACCCTCAAGCTTCACGGCATACACCGTATTGGTTGCTTCGTGCATACCCTTATCAAGAGCGTACTGACTCTTGGTCAAAAAGCCCTGAATGGTCACACCATCTTTCTCATATTCTCCGGGACCCATTATAAGGAAGGGCTCTTTGTCGCCGTAGGTGACTTCTGCGGTCCCGCTCATGTTCGGGTGCTTACGTGAGACAAGCGCAATATCAGCCCCAAAACGAACTCCCGGAAGGGTGCCTGCCTTAGCAATAGGGTCAAATACAAGGGTGAGGTCCCCAAAGGTTACTTTGAAGCACTGTCCGCCGTGGTGGGTGATGACCATATTGCACCTATTATACCGCAGAATGTGCGTGGTTGGTAGCGAGGTGCTGTACCTTACCGCACCCTTTACAGCAGAAGATCTGGTGTTAGTTTGGATCTATGCACGTGGGGTTGAAGGTCCCTTTGGCCACACGGCATACAACTGATGGGCCATTTCACCCTGACTTGAATTGAGGGAATGAAAGACATGAAGAAGTCTCGTTCGATTGACGTGATCGTCGCCGCCATCTGTCAGCCGGGTCCCACGACCGCCCAGGAAACCGTCATCGGCCACATCGCCCGCCAGGGCGACGGCGGCACGGCCTGCGTGACGATCGAGGGCGACGGCGGCACCAAGATCTGAATCGACCAACTCTGAGCTTGGGTTCGGGCGGGGGCCACTCCCCGCCCGAATCTAAGGCTTTCATATGTTCCTCTATATAGCTCTTTCTACGAATCCCCTTGCGGGATTTGTTTGTTTTAAGCCATTTATTACGCCATGTTTATAGGGTATTGACAAATATGGTATTCCGTCATATCTTCATGAACGACAAAGCGCTCTACGGAGAGGGCGGCGTCATGAACGGGAGGTAACACTCCCCTTTACATGGAGATCGAAATGAAGATCCCGATTCTCGCGGTCGCTGCGGTGGCTGCGCTTCTGGCGTTCTCTGCGCCGGCCTACGCGGCCAGCGACCAGAGCTATGAGAGCATCATCGGCCTCGGCGCCCAGGCGCCCCTGACCTTGCTGGACAACCAGACCCTCGGCGCCGGCCACATCGACGTGGCCGCCGGCATGGATGTGGACATCGACCTGACCGACCGCGGCGCCGCGCCGGCCTACACCGAGTTCATCTCGGTCTCGGCCAACGCCCGCACCGGCGATATCTTTTTCCAGCGCGACCTGCAGACCTACGGCTTCGCCGACGGCCACCTGGCCGGCAGCGACCTGGGCCTCACCACCAACCGCGGCGCCGACGACTTCACCGAGCAGATCTAAGCTCAACGTCGGCCTGATCCAGAAGTGTGGGGGGCGAGGGCAACTTCGCTCCCCACTACTTCGGATTTCATTTCTTTCTCTTCTTTTGACCCCGCATACGCGTGGGTCTTTTGTTTTATAAATATTGACACAGACACTTTCTTTCATTACAGTACGCATGCCTGAGCGCATTCCGTGCTTTGGTAGGCGAAAGCCTTTTAATCCAATGTCTTGATCAGCTGGGTCCCGGCAGGCTTGTTCTCCCCGGGACTTGCCTGCCGGAATCTCCGAGCTCTTTCCAAACCCGCCACCCGCGGGTTTTCTTACTATATGAGCTGTGCTATAGTCCTTTCTATCGAGGGGCACGTGATATAAGCCGCGAGTGGGCTATCCCTGGCGTAAGTCAGTACCTACCGCATAACGCGCGCCTCGTACATTTATCCTATGTCAGAAGAGACAAAGGCAGGAGCGGTTATCGTTCCTACCATTCATGTTGACCCAGGCCACCCAATGGCCGGACTTATAAACGATATTGCGAATCCGCCTAAGAGCGGGGATTTGGTTGAGGGTACGATCATTGAACTTGTTCGTGGTCGCCTTTATGTTGATCTTCCTCCTTTTGGAACCGGTATCATCTACGGTCGCGAATACCTCAACGCCGCAGACGTACTACGCAAATCAAACCCAGGAGATCTCATCACCGCAAAGGTGGTAGATCCATCCGGTCTTGATGGATACATTGAGCTTTCACTTAAGGAAGCACGTCAGGCTGCTATTTGGGGAGAGGCTGAACAGGCTATCGCATCTCAAAGCGTCTACACCCTCACCGTTGAGGAAGCGAACAAGGGCGGACTTATCCTTTCATGGCAGGGCATCCAGGGATTCTTGCCTGCAAGTCAGCTTTCCAAGGAGCACTACCCACGCGTTCCAGAGGGTGACAAGGACAAGATCTTCTCTGAGCTTCAGAAGCTTCAGGGTATGCCTATGTCGGTCCGCATCATCACGGCTGATCCAAAAGAAGGAAAACTTATCTTCTCTGAGCGCACGGGTGCTGAGGACGAAGAAAAGACATCCCTCATTGATAAGTACTCCGTTGGTGATGTGATTGAGGGCGAGGTGACCGGAGCTGTTGACTTTGGTGTGTTCGTAAAGCTTGAGCAAGGTCTTGAGGGACTCGTGCACATCAGTGAGCTTGATTGGGGACTTGTGGAGGACCCTCGTGCCCTCTTTAATGTTGGCGACAAGGTGTCTGTGAAGGTAATTGAGATCAAGGATGGAAAGATTTCCCTCTCTATCAAGGCACTCAAGGAAAACCCATGGAAGACCGCAAGTGACCGATACAAGAAGGGTATGGAAGTATCGGGTGTCATCATCAAGTACAACAAGCACGGCGCACTCGCATCTATTGAGGAGGGTGTTGCAGGTTTGGTGCACATCAGCGAGTTCGGCACTCCTGCTGAACTACGGGATACCTTGGAGCTTGGAAAGAGTTACCCATTCCAGATAACACTCTTTGAGCCAAAGGATCAGCGTATGACTCTTGCGTACGTAAAGGCAGAGAAGAAGTAGCAACAAATATGAGAAGCGCGCCCGGGGGTTTCCCCTCGGGCGCGTTTTTCGTCATGGGATGGTTCCCGTATACGGGGCCCACGTGAAGTGGTTGGTTTTGTGTCGTTGCCGCTCCTCATACTCGGGCTTAAAGAAGCGATTGGACATCGGCCAAAGGAACAGAATGCAGGCGGCGCGTGAAGAGAGTGTCGGATATGACTTCGCCGACACCGAGTAAGTCTCTCTATGCGCATCAAGGAGTTGGAAGGCGGAGCGTTTGATGCCTACAATTCCGAGTTCCTCCTCAAGGCACCGAGATGCGGCAGCGCGGGCGCTCTCGCCCTTGTGCCGCTTCTCGCTCACACTCCAGTCTTCGCTTCCGAAGGCTTCAGATCCATCAGTCGCATACACCTGCCGTTCACACAGCCTGAGTATCTGACCGCAGGAATCTTCGTAGAGTATGAGTGTTTGCGCTCGGCGTACGCGACGCTCAAGCACGCCGTTAACCAGAAAGAGCTCGGACTCCTTAACCGAGATCTCCTTGTAGAGTCGTTCAACCGATTTGGTTGGACCCACAACACCCCAGGTACTCGTGTCTACGCCGTAGCGCGACAGGAGAGCCGTGAGGTCTGCGAGGTCAGTGATAGAAAGCCTTTTCGCAGCCATCTCATGGCTCCTCTGTTAAATCCAAACGCACTATACCCTTCCGCCTTTTAAAAACAACTATCGCGTATTCGCTTCAAGCATCGCTCGTTCTAGATCGCCCTGTGCAAACAGCGCCGCTGCACTGGCTGCTTTCTTGAGGGTTTTTTTGAGTAGTAGTTCTTCGGCAGGCTTAAACTTTCCAATCACGTGCTTTACCACACCTTCTTCACCTTTTGGCTTACGCACTTTCCCTTTTGTGGTAGCACCTGAGATACCTACTTTCATTTGTATAAAATCTTTGGTCTTGAGTGCACGCATAATGCTTTCAATGCCTTTGTGTCCCCCACTACCACGCCCATAGGTCGTCATTTTGATAACGCCAAGAGGCAAATCAAGCTCATCACGAATGACGAGAAGTTTCTTTGCCTGTGCTTTTGACTTTACGAGTGGAAGCGCTGATTTGCCTGAATTATTCATATAGACGTCAGGGATAACCAGTTGCACTTTCTCGCCTTCAATCATTCCTTCTGAAACAAGTGCCTGTGCGTTCTTCTTGAGTTCAAATGCAGGAAAATCATGGATTTTGGCGAGTGTCTCCACCACCATACGCCCGGCATTGTGTCTGGTCTTTGCGTACTCACTCCCGGGGTTTCCAAGTCCTATGACGACGTAAGCCATTGTTTGATTGTATCAGCAAGTACTGACTCGCTGCCAAGGAACTCATGCTTTGCGTTTGGAACCACCACATGTGTACTTTTCTCAAAGCGGCTACTAAGTGCACTGTGTATTTTTTGATCCGCAACAAATTCATCGTTCTGTGCAGACACAACTAAGGTTGGCGCAGGTACATGTGGCGCATCTTTCATAGCATCAAAGGAGAAGTAGTCCAGAATCCATTTTGGGAAAAGCGTGACCGTCGGTTTTTCTTTGAATGCATCGCTTGTCTTCCCAAGGCGAATTCGGGTCACCATACCCACGTGCGCATCAGTTTTCCACGACACTGCAGGCGCAATCATGATAAGGCGCAAGACGTCTCGAGGATGCCGGCGCGCATAGCGAAGCGCAACAAGAGCACCCTGGCTGTGTCCAGCAACCAACAATGGTTCGCGATACCACGCCGTATCTTTCAAATAATTAATGACGTCTTCCGCGTCATGCACATATCCTGTAGTAGTTGCACTTGCAAAACTTGCGTCTGGAGCTTTAGCACCATCAGCTGCATCAAAAGTGACCGTGGTATATCCCTGCACACAGAGTGTTTCTGCAATCGACCGCACACAGGACTGGTCCTGCCACCCGGCAAGTCCATGAAGCACGAGCGCAGTACCAACCGGTGTGCCAGCAGGCAACCGCAAGGTGGTTGGCATGCGCTTTCCCGAGCGATTGATGAGCACTAATTCCTTCGTTTCCATAGAGGGATAATACCAGGCAATTCAAAAAACATTGACGCGCGCTGGAAGAGGAATACAATGACGCTCAATGAAGTTCATCGGCAGTGCACTTAAAGAGATTCTCACCTTCATCGTGCTCGCCGTTTTGATTGTCGTCCCTATTCGCATGTTTGTTGCGCAACCGTTCGTGGTTGAAGGCGCAAGTATGTATCCAACGTTTGAAAGTGCTGACTATCTCATTGTTGATCAGCTCACCTATCACTTTGAAGACCCCAAGCGTGGTGACGTGATTGTGTTTCGGTATCCAAACAAGCCAAGCATCTTTTACATCAAGCGCATCATCGCACTTCCGGGCGAAACCATTGCGATTGAGCGCGGTGTCGCTACCGTTACGCGTGTAGATGGCACCACACTCATCGTTCCTGAGCCGTACGTGGTCTCAGAAGACGCAACTTACGACCTGACCACCACTCTCGGCGCTGATCAATACTTTGTGATGGGCGACAATCGTCCCAAGAGTTCTGACTCACGCATCTGGGGACCCCTTCCAAAGGAAGACATTATGGGACGTGCGTTCTTCCGCCTTCTTCCTCCCGGCAAAATGGGCGTATTACCAGGATCAGTTAGTCTTCCGCAATGAGTACACACGTAATTCGTCCTGACGATATTTTGAAGCGCGCGCACGCCGTTGGAAACTATTATGGATTTACGCCACTTTCAGTTGCTGCTGCAAAAAAGAAAGCGAGTGTGAAGTTACCGTATCCAGAAGGTATCAATCTTGACGTACTTGATCAGAATGCAAAGGATGTGGTCGGCTTTTTGAAGCATGTACGCGACGCTGGACTTACCCCGTCCGCTCTTGAGCCCCTCTTCCTTTGGCACACCAACGCCGCTCCTGGGCGACAATCCCCAAAGCACATCACCGTGCAGTTTCATATTCTTGGCGTAGATCACGCGATTGCAGACGCGGTGCTTATTCGCGCCGTCCGTTCGTTTATGACAGACATTGGAAAGTACGAACCCGTTCTTCATTTGAATAGCATGGGAGACAAAGAGACCCGCAGTCGCTTTGCTCGTGAGCTTACCCACTTCTTCAGAAAACAAAGCGCGGCGCTTCCCGAGAACTGCGTTGATTGCGCAAAGCGTGACGTATTTGAAGCGGCGGAGATGTTGGTATTGAGTGACGAGAGTGGTGCCACACTACCCTCACCAACTGATCATCTTTCTGAGAGTAGCCGTAAGCATTTTGAAGGCGTGTTGGAATACCTTGAATCAACCGACACCCCATACGAACTTGCGCCATCGCTTTTGTCTCGTGGAAGCACGTGGGCAGAGACGTGTTTTGAAATGCGTGGCGACGAGCGTATACACGCGTGGGGTTCTCGTTATCATGAGCTTGCAAAGCCATTCTTTAAGTCTTCCGTTTCGTCTGTTGGTGCCGTCATCCGCTTTACCATTGATGACCGAACAGACATTGCACCCATCAAGGCTGCGAGTGCACCACGGTTTGTGTTTGTACATATTGGCGACGAAGCAAAGCGTGAGAGTATGAAAATGGCTGATGCCCTTCGTCATGCACGTATTCCCCTTGCCCAGGCCATAGGTCTTCAATCACTTACCCAGCAAATGCATTTTGCAGAGACCCTGAATCCACGCTATCTCCTCATCATGGGACGCAAGGAAGCACTTGAACGCTCCGTTATTCTGCGTGAGCGAGCAACACACACCGAAACATTTATCTCTCTTGATAGTTTGATTGATCAGTTGCGATTGGTTGCGTAAGGGAAAAGCCCGCTACCTGTTACGGTCGCGGGCTTCTTTTCCTTTAGGAGTTCCGCTTTGAACTACTTCGGGAAGACTTCGGGGAAATACTGCTCGCGCAGCTTCTCCCACTTCTGTGTGTTGCGGGGAATGACCTCGCAACGGGTCTGGGGGGCAAAGCACCCCGCCGGCACCTTGTGCTTGGTCGGCTTGAGGCTCGTGTCGCCTTCGCCGAAGGCGTGGACGTACCCGTGGCCGTCCAGGTTCGCGATGTAGTAGTATCGCGGGCGGTCGTTGAGCCGAGGCTCAGCGACAATACCGTCGCACTGTCGGCGGTCCGGGCTTTCCGGGCCGCAGAGGTTCTTGAGGCGCGCGAAACGGTTCGCGTCCTCTTCCGACATCGGATTGCCGGAATAGCTGGCATCTGCGACCGGTTCAGTCGCAGGCGTCCTGGGGTCGGAAGCGCTGGCGGCTGCGATATACACGGCGACAAACGCAGCGATGATGATCGCACCCGGAACAATGTCTTGAGAGCGCATTTGCTCCTCCATATGATCATGGCCACGATTGGCCGAAACAGCATAATGACATGATAACTGAATATAGTCAATTGCCTCGTTCCCCCTTTCTATATAAAAGCTAGACAATATAACGAGCCTTGTGATACTATCCCCTACATGATAAACGCAACACGCGTAGAGGTTAAACGCGGGAAGAACGAGAGCTCAGCCTCTCTTATTCGCCGTTTCTCTCGCCGGGCTCAGGGACTTGGTGTGGTACGCGAAATGCGTAAGCGCCGATACTATGAGCGTCAGAAGTCCAAGAACGTAGATCACAAGCGCGCCCTCATAAAGGGAGCTCGCATTGTGGAATACCAGGAGCTGGTGAAGCTCGGGAAAATTGATCCCTCAGCAGCCCGCGACCGAAGGCGCAAATAACAAACCGGGACTTCTGTCCCGGTTTTGCGTTATATACTCTATCCATGCTTGATATACGAAACTTTACCCGTAGCGCTCCTCCACGACACCCATACGAGAAAATTGCCGAGGTGATACTTCCTGGCTGGGAGATATCACTCGTATTTGCAGGTAGCGTGCGTGCACAGTCACTCAATGTCCAACTGCGCAACAAAGACTACACACCAAACGTGCTCTCGTACGAAAGTGGAAAGAAGAGTGGCGAGATAATTATTTGTCTTCCCGTTGCGAAAAAAGAAGCGCATATGTTTGAACTAACGTACACTCAACATGTAGCATATTTGTTTATCCACGGACTACTGCATTTGAAAGGATACCCACACGGCACTACAATGGATAGATTGGAGCGGGCACACATGGCCCGATTTATTAACGTATCACTTTCTAATGGCACGACGCATAACAACCGGCATTGATATCGGGACGCATCAAACGAAAGTCGTCGTCGTAGAGGAGGTGCGTACTCCAGAAGGCCGACAGCTAACCATCATCGGCACCGGGCTTGCCGAGAGTAACGGAATGCGTCATGGATACGTGGTTGATGCAGAGGACGCAGCAGAAAGCGTACGTCGCGCTAAAGATCAGGCAGAGAAGATAACGGGTCTTCCAATTAAAAGTGCTTTCCTTGCTATTGGGGGCGTATCCCTTGATGAGATCAGGGCGTCAGGTGAAGCGATCATTTCTCGTGCTGATCAGGTGATTACCGAACTTGATATAGAGAAGGTGCAGGCAACAGCGCGCGCGTCAGCTGAGCCCAATTTCATTAATCGTGAAGTGCTGCATGAGATACCACTTGCCTTTCGTGTGGACGGCGAGAAGACGCTTGGAGAACCTATTGGCATGCGCGGGACCAAGCTTGAAGCTGACTACCTTTTTGTTACCTGTTTGGCCCAGCACGCTGAGTCCCTGAACCACGTACTTGAAGCAGCCGACATTGAAGTAATTGACCGCATGGCCTCTCCACTAGCCGGCTCCTACGTCACCCTCACCAAAGATCAAAAGATGAAAGGTTGTGTCTTGGCTAATATTGGTGCAGAGACCGTGTCTATTGTGGTGTATGACGAGGGTGTGCCTATTTCTCTTAAAGTCTTCCCTATTGGCTCCACCAATATCACCGACGACCTTGCACTTGGATTCAAAATCTCTCTTGAAGACGCGGAGCGCATTAAGATGGGCCGCCTTGGGGGTGCTATGTACTCGCGCAAGAAAGTTGAGGAGATTGTCACCGCGCGTTTCAGACATATGTTTGAACTCATTGATAAGCATTTGAAATCTATTGGTCGCAAAGGCACATTGCCTGCCGGCATTATTCTTTCCGGAGGCGGAGCGGGCCAAGGAACGATTAGTGACATTGCAAAAGGGACACTCAGTCTGCCATCACGTATTGCGGACCTCAAACTTTTGAACGAAACAAAGATTCGTGACGCAACATGGGCAGTTGCATACGGACTTGCACTCTGGGGACTCACCGGTGAAACGGAAGCCCCTAAGAAAAATCATTTTGCAGGGTTTGGTGACATGCTTGGAGGCTTTTTCAAGCAGTTTATGCCCTAAAACGATGACACGGGGTGCTCCCCTGTCAATATTTGCACATGAGTAGGCTCTGGTATCATGATTTGACTACTAGAGGGAAATTATTCGTACTCAATTTATGTCCAAGCGCGTTACACCGGAGATAGAAACGTTCGCACGCATTAGGGTCGTTGGTTGTGGTGGTTCAGGAAACAACGCCATCAACCACATGATCAATTCAAAGGTTAAGGGCGTTGAATTCATCGCCGTTAACTCAGACGCGCAGGATTTGCACCGTTCACTCGCTAAGCGCAAGGTTCACATCGGTAAGAACCTCACCAGAGGTCTTGGTACCGGTATGAATCCTGAACTCGGTCGCCGGGCTGCAGAAGAGACCCGTCAGGAGATTCAGGAAGCGCTTCAGGGCTCAGACATGGTGTTCATCACCTGTGGTATGGGAGGCGGAACCGGAACGGGCTCTGCTCCAGCTGTTGCAAAAATCGCTAAAGAGATTGGCGCGCTCACTATCGCGGTTGTAACCAAACCGTTTACCTTTGAAGGTGCACAGCGCAAGGACATTGCAGACCGAGGCCTTGCAGAACTTAAGAAGGAAGTTGATGCATACATCGTTATTCCAAACGATCGCCTCCTTTCCCTCGTTGAGGCGCAAACAACCGCAAAGAACGCATTTGCACTGGTTGACGAGATCTTGCGTCAGGCAGTTGAAGGTGTCTCAGACATCATCACGACGCCAGGAGAAATCAACACTGACTTTAACGACATCAAAGCCATCATGGAGGCGGCAGGTCCTGCACTCATGGGTATTGGTATTGCAGACGGTGATAACCGCGCAAAGGATGCAGCGGCTATGGCCGTTAACTCCCCTCTCCTTGATGTCTCCATCACGGGTGCTAAGGGCATCCTGTTTGTCGTGGCTGGAAGTGACGACCTCGGTATTCTTGAGGTTCAGGAAGCTGCAAAGGTTATCTCTGAGTCTGTTGATAAAGACGCACGCATTATCTTCGGTATCATGCGTGACGAGAAGCTGAAGAAGGGTCAGATCCGTATTATCGTTATTGCAACTGGATTCCCTGAAGGTGCTGCTTCGGAAACAGGTGCTGGCTTTGAACGCTCACTCTTCTCTATGCCCGCTACAGAGCAGAAAGAGGCTCGCGGCATGATCTTCAACGAAGTCATGAAGCGAGAGCCTGAGGAGGCTCCTGAGGTCGCTGCGGTACCGGTTAAGAAGGAACGTGAGGAACCTATTGTTACCGCAATGCCAAAGCCTCGTGAGGAAGTGGCACGTCCTGTTCCTCCGATAGTTGAGGAAGAAGACGAAGCATGGGGTGCTATCCCTAGTTTCTTGCGAAGGCATAAGAAGTAGCGTGTACGCAAAAGGGCCGGAATATCCGGCTCTTTTGTTTTACCCATAGAAGGATTTAGCAGGGCGCGGTACACTAACCCTCTATGCACGATCTCATCATTATTGGTGGCGGGCCTGCCGGAGTTTCAGCAGGCGTCTATGCTGCCCGAAAACACCTGAAGTCAGTGCTCATCGCTGAGGAAATTGGAGGACAATCAACCGTTTCTGACGGTATTGAGAACTGGATTGGGACCATTAAGATTCCTGGAGCTGATTTGGCGAAGGCTCTTGAAGAGCATCTCCACGCATACAAAGACGATAAGTTGGAAATTGTAAAAGGAGATCGTGTTACCAACGTTTCAAAACAAGCAGATGGTTCATTTGAGACTACTACACGTGACGGAAAAACATATACATCAAAAGCAGTACTGATCGCAAGTGGCGCAAACCGCAGGCAGCTCACTATTCCAGGTGCCGATGCATTTGAGAACAAAGGGCTCTCATACTGTGCGTCGTGTGACGGTCCTCTTTTCTCAGGTATGGATGTTGCGGTTGTGGGTGGCGGAAACGCAGGACTTGAAACAGCGCTCCAGCTTCTTGCCTACGCAAAATCCGTTACCCTTATCCATCGTCATAAGGAATTTAAGGGAGACGCTATTACCGTTGAAAAGGTACTTGCGCACCCAAACCTTACTGCTATTACAAACGCTGAACCTACGGAAATTCGAGGAGAGCAGTTTGTCACGGGCATGACGGTAAAGGATAGAGAGACCGGAGAAACGACGGATCTTGCGGTCTCAGGAATCTTTGTTGAGATTGGTGTGCTTCCAAACACTGATTTTGCAAAAGGGCTCATTGAGATTGATCCAATTGGTCGCATTGTGACAGACCCCAAAAACCAGCACACAAGTGTTGAGGGAGTGTGGGCTGCGGGAGACTGTACCGATGAGCTCTATCACCAAAACAACATCGCAGCGGGAGACGCGGTAAAAGCGCTTGAAGATATCTATCTTTGGATAAAGACGAGGGACTAACGTAGAACGCGACCCCGTGAGGAGTCGCGCAGATGAGCCGTAGCTCACCTTATAGTTGATAGGCGTTTCGGGGCCAGCCCTTGGGAACTTTCACATTCCCATAGAACCAGCTTGAAAAGAAAAGGGCGTCACACACGGCCGAGAGCACGAGGGCGTCATCAAGCGGAACGAGAGTGTCCGCATAGATGAACACGGGGCCCGTGTGGTTGTCTCGCAGGTCAACGATCCGTTTCTTGAGTATCTCGGCCGTTTCCGGCCGGGTCCACTCAACGATGATCGGCTGGTGTGTGTGTGGTGTACAACACGTGCCGGCGATGACGAACGAGTCCCCAAAGGCATGCACGCGCCTCCACTTCTTACTCGTCTTAGAGAGACGAGCACGAATACGCTCCGTGAGAACGTCGGCCTGTGAAAGGGGCCGTTTAACTCGTTTATGCATTGGTTGCCCCCAAAGAAATCAAAAGGTGCAAAGCACCCTAGGCACACCATATGCCTTTAGACACTAAACCGCAACCAGGGCTCTACAGTTCAGTATGCAGGCGCTCCTCTTCCTCATACGTGGTCTCGTACCCATCGGTGAGTCGGTGGTTTTGGCCCTCGGCCAGTAGTGGAGGGCGCTCGTAGAGCGTGAGGTCGTGCACCAACTTCTCCCAAATAATACTGAGCTTGCTCATGTGCGAGCACAGTACATTGGAAGGCTTAAAGCTTTGATGAAGAGGAGCGTGGCGTCACCATATCCCAAATGTCCCCCGCAACGTTTCGCACTTCTCCTTCAAACGGAAGGTGGTGATTATCAAAGAACGGCATGGAGTTACATTCAAGAATACCGGCGCGCTCTTCCGTCTGCCACGAACGAGAGATATCGGAGATGATGAAATCAAT
>CAYRRU010000015.1:0-12321 GCA_964426785.1 uncultured Candidatus Saccharibacteria bacterium
CTGAGGCGCTTGGTATTCTCGCGCTTGTCGTGTCCTTCATCATCAAGTTCGTCTAACCACTCAAGGGCACTGCCCGTATTACTCGTATGGAACAACTCTTCGACGCATTCGGCATTGACTGGAAGCTATTGATTGCTCAGGCAATCAACTTCGGTGTGCTTCTTGCCGTCCTCACCTACCTCCTCTACAAACCAGTTCTCAAAACGCTTGATGAGCGCAAAGAGAAGGTTGCTAAGGGCGTACGGGACGCGCTTGAGGCAGAACACAAGCTTGCTGAAGCCGACTCCACAGCACAGGCTCGCCTACACTCTGCAGAAGGTGAGGCAGAGAGCATCGTTAAGGGTGCACGGGAGACCGCGCAAAGCGAAAAAGCGCGCATTCTTAAAGAAGCAGAGGCACGAGCACTAGATGTTGCTGCGGATGCTGAAGCACGTGCCAAGGAAGCGTCTGCGAAAGCTCTGCGAGAGAGTGAGCGCGAGATTGCGCGCCTTGCAGTGCTTGCAACAGAAAAGGTTCTGCGCGAGAAGGCATAACACTATGCACACGGCCTACGCACAAGCAATACAGCGAATACTTAAGAACGGTACCACTGAGTCAGTACTCATGACCGCGCTTATGAAGCACCTGAAAGATGCGGGACGTCTTAAACTACTTCCCGGCATTCTTCGTTCCCTTCGTGCTGAGCAACAGCAAAGCGAATCACGCTCTGCAGTACTTGAGGTGGCGAGTGAACAAGAGAAAGTAGGTGCCATTCGCGAAGCAAAAGCTATGGGCATTGATGCACAGACGGTGCGCATTAACCCTGATCTTATTTCAGGTTGGCGTGTGCGACACGATAGCGTCCTCATTGATCACTCAGCGAAGCGCTCACTTATAGACCTCTACCGACGAATTACGTCATAACTTATTAGTTACTCATTGCTATGGACAGCATTATTAAGCGAATTGAAGCAGAGATAGCCAACATCGCCCCGGTCAAAGACCAGGAAGAGACGGGTATTGTGCGCGCAACCGGAGACGGTATTGCAGAGATTGATGGCCTTGAAAAGGCGGTCATGACCGAGATGGTCATGTTTGATCCGACGTTTGACCGCACCCTTGAAGACGCACTCAAGGATACTGATGTGGTGTACGGCCTTATCCTCAACCTTGAGGAGGACGGCGTACGTGCTGCAATCCTTGGAGACGCATCAAAAGTGTACGAAGGCATGTTGGTGCGCCGACTTGGTCGCTTGCTGTCCATTCCTGTGGGAGAGAGTCTAATGGGTCGTGTGGTGAATCCACTAGGTAGTCCCGTTGATGGAAAAGGTCCGATGAAGGACACCATTGATCGTCCTATTGAGAGCGAAGCATACGGAGTTATTGATCGCGCACCGGTGAATACACCCATCCACACCGGTATCAAAGCAATTGATGCGATGACTCCTATTGGTCGCGGTCAGCGCCAGCTCATCATTGGTGACCGTGGTACCGGAAAAACTACCATTGCAATCGACACCATCCTAAACCAGATCTCAGAAGATCCAGCAACTCGTCCTATTTGTATCTATGTCGCTATTGGTCAGAAAGAGTCTAAGACAGCACGTATTGTTGCTGACCTGGCCTCTCGCGGCGCAATGGAATACTCCATTGTCGTAACGGCACCGGCTTCAAGTCCAGCAGCTTTCCAGTTCCTCGCTCCGTTTGCCGGCGTTTCTATTGGCGAATACTTCATGGAGAAAGGAAAAGACGTTCTTGTCGTGTATGACGACCTTTCAAAGCAGGCCGTTGCATACCGCCAGATGTCCCTTCTTCTTCGTCGCCCGCCAGGACGCGAAGCATACCCGGGTGACATCTTCTACTTGCACTCACGCTTGCTTGAGCGCTCAGCAAAACTTTCTAAAGAGAAAGGAGGTGGTTCTATCACCGCGCTCCCCATCATTGAGACACAGGAGAACGATATCTCGGCATACATCCCAACCAACGTGATTTCAATCACTGACGGTCAAATCTTCCTTGAGACCGACCTCTTCAACAAAGGACTACGTCCTGCTATTAACGTCGGTGTGTCTGTGTCTCGTGTGGGATCCGCAGCACAGACAAAGGCTATGAAGAAGGTGTCTGGAAAGATTAAGCTTGAACTCGCTCAGTTCCGTGAGCTTGAGGCCTTCATGCAGTTTGCATCAGATCTTGATGCTGACACCAAGAAGCGTATTGATTCAGGTCGTCGTTTGACGGAGACCTTGAAGCAGCCAAACGGCAAGCCTCTTGCCTTTGAAATGGAAGCGGCAGTTATCTTCGCTGCGACGAACGGATTCTTTGATTCCTTCCCGCCAGAAGAGGCTGCACAAGCTGAAGTTCGTCTGCAGGACTTTTTTAACCGAGAGGCCAAGGATGTACTTACGACAATCCGCGAGAGCAAGGACATTTCCGAAGAGACTGACGCGGCACTACGCGCTAAGCTCACTGCGTTTGTGGAGCGAGCATAACCATCCATGGCTCTCAAAGACATCAAAGCAAAAATACAGGCAACCAAGCGCATGCACACAGTGACTCGCGCGATGGAAGCAGTGTCTGCGGTAAAGATGCGTAAGACACAGCAGACCGCACTTGGTGGACGCCCGTACGCACGCGCAGCGATGAACATTCTTGCTCGTTTGTCTGGAAGTAGTGATGTGATGAAGCATCCACTCGCTACAAAGCGTGAGGTAAAGCGCACGGCGCTCGTCATTATCACGAGCGACAAGGGACTTGCTGGTGGACTTAACTCAGGCGTTATCAAGGCTGCATGGAATGCGGTTAAGGACCTTCCTCTTGAATCCGTCACCGTCTACGCGTACGGCAAGAAGGGTGAGGAGTTCTTCCGTCGTCGTGGCTATGCCATTCCAACCGCTATTGAGAACAAGCGCGACGATGTTGAGTTGTCGGTCATGAGCGAGCTTGCTGAAGAACTTGCACGTGGATTCCTTGCTGCTGAATACGATCAAGTCATTGCCGCATACAGCAACTTCCGTTCAACCTTTGAACAAACACCAACGGTGCGCACACTTCTCCCGCTTTCAGTTGAGAGCATTGCTGAACTCGTTACTGATATTCAGCCAGCAAAAGGAAAGTGGAGCGAAGAGAAGCCTATTGAAGCACCCAGCGCATACACGGTTGAGCCATCAACTGACGAAGTGCTCAGCATTCTTGTTCCTCGCTTGGTTGCTGTCTCTCTCTACCACATGTTGCTTGAGTCCAAGGCGTCAGAGCACTCAGCGCGTATGGTTGCTATGAAGAACGCGTCTGATAAGTCTAAGGAGGTGACTCGTGACCTGACGCGCGTATACAACAAGGTGCGTCAGGCTGCTATCACGCGCGAGGTGTCTGAGATTGTGGGCGGTCGTGAAGCACTTTCTACATAAGTATGAGCATGGAAAACCCTCAGCACCCAGAGAAAGCTCCAATGACGAACCGCGAGAATGTGGTTGGCCAGAAGTTTGAGAAGATGCTTGCTGACACAAGAACATTCGTTCAGTTCGCCTCTCCAACTCTTACTGACGAGGAAAGAGCGGAAATACTAGAAGTTGTGAACGGGCTGTCACTTGATCGTGACATGGACCAAGTCGCACTCGCACAAACCGTTCCTAACCTATCAGACGAGACAAAGGACGAGCTTGAGACGCAACTTATTAAGTCAGCAGTTCGCAGGGATTTGCAAACTCTTCTCCCAAGCCACACACCAGCACTAGCAGATACTAAGGAGAAAATTATTCTCTTACACACCGATACTCATAGCACCCGACCCGAGTACGATGAGTGACCGGGACATTAATAGAGGCACCATTATTTAACCACTTGATTATGAACACAGGAACCATTACAGAAGTTATCGGACCAGTCGTAGACGTGCACTTTGAGACAGAGCGACCTGCTATTCAGGACGCGCTGGTCATTCGTGCAAACGACAAGCACAAGCAGATTGTGCTTGAAGTTGCGTCACACCTCGGGCTTGATCGTGTGCGCACGATTGCGATGTCGGACACTTCGGGACTTGCCCGTGGCGAGAAGGCAGAAGCCACTGGTGCTGCAATCTCCGTTCCTGTGGGAGCTAATGCTCTTGGACGCCTCTTCAATGTTCTTGGTGAGACGGTGGATGGACTTCCACCTATCGCAAGCGACACGCCGCGCCTCCCCATTCACCGCCAACCACCTGCGTTTGACGAGCAAACAACAAAGGCCGAGATCTTTGAGACGGGTATCAAGGCAATTGACCTCATCATTCCGTTCATTAAGGGAGGAAAGGTGGGACTTTTCGGAGGAGCGGGTGTGGGTAAGACCGTGACCATTCAGGAACTCATCCACAACGTTGCAAGTCAGCACGGAGGCTATTCCGTGTTTGCCGGAGTGGGAGAGCGCGTGCGTGAAGGAAACGACCTCTATCACGCAATGAAGGACTCAGGCGTGCTTGATAAGACAGCGCTTGTGTTTGGTCAGATGAACGAAGTTCCAGGAGCACGTGCGCGTGTTGCTCTTACAGGACTTACTCAGGCTGAATACTTCCGCGATGAGGGAGGAAAGGACGTGCTCTTCTTCATGGACAACGTGTTCCGCTTTATTCAGGCGGGATCTGAGGTGTCTTCACTCTTGGGTCGCGTGCCTTCTGCAGTGGGATATCAGCCAACATTGGCTGAGGAGATGGGTAAGCTCCAGGAGCGCATTACTTCAACTAAGAAGGGTTCTATTACGTCTGTGCAGGCGGTGTATGTGCCGGCTGACGACCTTACTGACCCAGCTCCAGCAACAACGTTTGCCCACCTAGACGGCACGGTGGTGCTTAGTCGTCAACTTGCTTCTCTTGGTATTTACCCTGCTATTGATCCACTAGATTCTTCTTCAGCAGCACTTACGCCTGAAGTGGTGGGTGAGGAACACTACCGTGTTGCAAACCTCGTAAAGCAGGTACTTCAGCGATACAAGGATCTTCAAGACATCATTGCCATTCTTGGTATTGAGGAGTTGTCAGAGGAAGACAAGCTCACCGTTGCCCGTGCCCGCAAACTGCAACGTTTCCTCTCTCAGCCATTTAACGTGGCAGAACCATTCACCGGCACACCAGGAGCGTACGTGTCACGCGAAGAGACCGTGCGCGGGTTTGGTGAGATAGTTGATGGAAAGCATGACGACAAACCTGAGCAGGCCTTCTACATGAAGGGATCCATTGATCAGGTGACTGCATAAGCATGAGCAAGACCTTCCACCTTACTGTTGCCCGAGTTGGCGAAAATCTCTTTGATGGGGAAGCCATTTCGGTGACACTTCCCGGAAGCGAAGGTGTGTTCACGGTACTTGCCGGACACGAAGCTGTTGTCTCACCACTCTCTCCTGGAAACATTGAAATAAAGAACGCGGAAGGGACCGTGCAGACGCTTGTTATAGAAACAGCCGGAATAGCTGAGGTCTCAAACAATCAAGCAACAGTGCTTCTGTAGCTTATACACACCCGATAGCAAAGCTCTTAAAGAGCATGTCATAGTTTGCCTATGAGCGAAGACACACCAAGTATAGAGAGCTACAAGCAACAGATACCGCACTACCACGGTGACACCGTGCGCGTATTATTTGTTACCGCAGCTGGCCTCATGTTCCTCGCGGAGCTATTTGATGGTCGCCTCCCATTCTCTTCAGGAGCTATGGTACTCATGATTATTTTGCTTGTGGTAGCGGCAGGTATCACTAACCCCGTACAGGTCTGGATTCACTGGGTGAACCTCGCGTTCTCACTCATTGGCCTCATGCTCTTTGGAGGCGTTGCTCTCACACGCTTCCGGGCTGATCAACCTTTTAATGAGAGTATTCTCGTTGCCTGTCTGGCTGCAGTATTCCTTGTTGCACTCTATTTAGCGACTCGCACTGTGCGTGGTTTGATGTTGCATACCGTTCGTGCGGGCCAATAGCAGGTACGGTATACTAGCGAACATATGGCTATACAGGATTTTCTTTTGCGCCAGGTTATGCGCGCAAAAATGAAGGATGTTCCTAAGGAACAGCAGGAGCAAATTATGGCGATGGTGTCCAAGAACCCAGAGCTTTTTAAGAAGATAGGAGAAGAGATTGATCGGCGGGTAAAGAAGGGTGGTGAGAGTCAGATGAAAGCGACAATGGAAGTTATGAAAAAGTATCGCAGTGAGCTTCAGGGCATCATGCGCTAAGTATGAAGATCTTCATTCTCTTGGGGCATCCTAAATCAGACACATTGTCTGGCGAGTTTGCGACCGTGTACGAGGCAGAAGCGAAAGCTGCAGGTCACGAGGTCAAACGGTTGAATATTGGGGACCTTGCATTTGATCCCATTTTGCATAATGGGTATCGTACCATTCAGGAGCTAGAGCCTGATCTAAAATTGGTTCAGGAGAATATTCGGTGGTGTGATCACTTTGTATTTGTATATCCGGTCTGGTGGAGTGCAACACCTGCACTCGTGAAGGGTATGTTTGATCGTATGTGGCTCCCAGGGTTTGCCTTCCGCTTCCATAAGAACGGTCTTGGCTGGGACAAACTACTCAAAGGTCGGACTGCTCGGGTGATTGCACTTTCAAAGATGAACCCGTGGGCTATCCGCTTTATGTTTGGTGACCATACGAACGAGATATCGCACGCAACGTTTGAATTCTCGGGACTTAAAGTGCGACTCACCGAAGTTGGAGACTCAGAAAAACTTACCGACAGGCAAAAGCAGAACTGGTTTAAAAAGGTTGGTGCGCTCGCCCGTAAAGGAAGATAAGAAAGTGGCCCGGGATATGCTCCGGGCCTTTCTTCTAGTCAAAGTACTGGTACGCGAGGCATGATATCTCCTCGTAATGCCGAGTCCGGTAGTCGTTGAGATTTTCCGGATAACGAGGATGCTCGGGAACCAGAATGCGTTGCACCTTGGCTGAGTAGTCGCAGATACGGGCGACTATGAGCCAGATCTTCCACGGATTGCTGTACGCCTCGTGTGCGTACCGGTGTCCCTCGTTAAAGTTACGTCTGCTTACCGGATCACTCCAGTTAACCTTGGGCCTCTCGGTTATGTAGCGGAGCACCCGATGGTGCTCAAGTTCCGCAAGATATCGATTCACCGTCTCTCGGTCAATCACCCTCGCGGTTGTGTGGTATGACGCCACCACAATGGCGCTTGCGACAGCAAGACGCCTGCGGTGCACGGTGAGATCCCGTGGCACAGAACCGTCTCTGTTCATGGGATACTCCTTTGCTTGCGTCCCAGGCGCATTCTTCGTTATATAGAGGGCTGTGTCAAACGCATAAAATAGACGAAGCCCCGATACGGTGGCATGCGTGCATGTGTAGTATTGGGGCTTCGAGTTGGCTACCCCTGGGTTTGTTATTCTTCGTCGCTTGCTCGCAGACGCGAGATAGCGATCATCATGGCCAGTAGACCGACCGGAATGCCGTAGGCGATGCCTACAATCATGAGACGCTTCAGTTCTTCAAACTTGGCGACACAGACATTGCGATAACAATCTGCTTGGTTGATGAAGACATACGGGGGCGCAAAATAGATAGCGAGCCCGCAGCCTACAAAGAGCGTAAAGCCCAGTAGCAACAGAGATATGTGAAAGTGCTTAGCAGTCATTACTGACTCCTTAAAACTCATGTGTTGCGCGCGTTAATTCAGCGGTCCTTGCCCGGACGCGAATCGCACGACATGTCGCCACCAGATAACGCACGGTAGCGAGAATCCTGCGATAGCAGCCGGTAACACGGCGCTGAAATAGATGAACAGGGCTGTTTCAAATGAAAACAGCGGATTAAGCCACCTTCCCAAGTACCACAAGGGCCAAGGGATGATGAGTACGACCGCGGCGATCATGGTGATCAAGCCAAGCGCACCTGCGCTTTTCGTGAGTCTACGGTTCATGAGTAGTTCCTCCTCCTTGAAATCCGTTCCTAGATAATGTCACAGCATAGGTGAATCGTCAATAAAACCTTTGCTTTTTGACCAATATTCCATTAGGGTAGCTATATGAAGATCGGTATCGTCGGACTCCCAAACGTTGGGAAGTCTACTCTCTTTAACGCCCTCACCAAGGCCGCAGTACCTGCGGAGAATTATCCTTTTTGTACGATTGACCCTTCGGTCGGTGTTGTGGGAGTGCCTGATGAGCGTCTGAATCGCCTCGCAAAACTCTCAGGCTCTGAGAAGATTCTTCCTGCCGCTATTGAGTTTGTTGATATCGCAGGACTCGTTAAGGGAGCAAGCGAAGGGGAGGGACTTGGAAACCAGTTCCTATCAAATATTCGTGAAGTGGACGCAATTCTTGAGATGGTCCGCTTCTTTGACGATCCTGATGTTATCCACGTGCACGGGGAAGTTGATCCGGTTCGGGACATTGAGGTTATAAATCTTGAGCTTGTTTTGGCTGACCAGCAGTCAGTTACGGGACGGCGCGAACGACTCGTGCGCGACATTCGTGCAGGTGTGAAGGACGCTATTGCAGAAGACGCCGTCCTTAAGAGCATTGAGGAGGCTCTTCTTCAAGGAAAACTCGCAAGCTCAGTAGCGCTCAGTCCTGAAGAAGCAAAGCGTATTAAGTCACTTAACCTCCTTACCGCAAAGCCGATTCTCTACGCACTAAACGGGAAGTCTGGTGGACACAACATTAGCGAGCTCAATGACGGACGCGCCAAGGCCACTTACGAGCTCATTGAGTCATTAAGCGGTACCTATGTAGAAGTGGATGCTGTGACGGAGCACGAACTTAATGATGTTGCGGTTGAAGACAAAGAAATGTTCCGTTCTGAGCTTGGTGTTCAGATTGATGGACTTGATGCGCTTATACGTGGTGCCTACACCACTCTTGGGCTCATCACCTTCTTCACAACGGGTCCCAAAGAGACTCGCGCCTGGACCATAACAAAGGGAGCCACTGCACCTGAAGCAGGAGCCGCCATTCACACTGATTTCAAAGACAAATTCATTCGTGCGGAGGTTGTGGGGTGCGACACTTTGGTAGCCGACGGGTCATGGAGCGCTGCACGTGATAAAGGAGACATACGCACAGAAGGAAAGACGTATGTGGTGAATGACGGGGACGTGATGGTGTTCCTCCATAGCTAGTATGAATGAGGGATACGTACCACAGAAAGAAGGTGCGCCCACGCCGAGAGTCATCTTTACCGACCTTCCTCTTGAACTCATGAAGGAGCACCTGATGAATAGCTTTCCGCCAGCAAGTTACTGCTTTGCCGTGTCTCCTAACATGGAGGTCGTCCTCACGGCCAAAGGTCACAAGCATCTTGAGGACAATAATGGACTTGATCGCGATCATTCACTTTTACAGGGAATTATTTCAGCCAAGGAAGGAGTCCTAAGAGTTAAGTACTATCAGGACGAGTTCCGAAAGACCCTGCTTAGTGGTAAGCCTGAGGAAAGGGAGGCGATTGAGTCACAAATCACCAAAGCTCTGGAGGATACTTTTGGCGATATGAATGCGTGATATAAATACACTATATGGAAAACCCAAGCAAAGTAACACCAAAAGACTTCTTTCTCTGGCTCGGTATCGTGGTAGCTCTCTACGGCAGCATCGTAGCTTTTATTACTCTTTTGTTTGAGTACATTAACCGTGCCTTTCCTGACGCACTCGCAGGATACGCAGATCCGTATGCTGAAGGAGTCCGTTTTGGCATGGCCGCACTTATTGTCCTTGTTCCTCTTACCTTGGGTCTTTTGTGGGTAGTGCGCAAGACCATTGCCGAGGAGGCAGGCAAGGCAACGATTTGGGTTCGTCGCTGGGCACTTGTCCTCACACTCTTCATTGCAGGAGCAACCATCGTCATTGATCTCATTACGCTCATCACTACATTCCTTGGTGGCGAGATTACGACACGCTTCCTTCTTAAGGTATTGGTAATTCTGCTTGTTGCAGGAACGGTGTTCATGCACTTCTTGGCGGAACTCAAGGGGTACTGGCTACAGAACCTCACCAAAGCTCGTTATGTAGGTATTGCGGTAGCAGTACTGACACTCCTTACCATCGGTTCTGGATTTCTTATCGTTGGAACTCCTGAAGACATGCGTCTACAAAAGTTTGACGCGCAGAGAACGAGCGACCTACAGTCACTTCAATGGCGTGTTGTGGAGCACTTCCAACAAAAGCGTGTTCTCCCAGAAACAATTGCAGAGCTTGCAGATCCTATTTCTGGATTTGTTATTCCTGTTGACCCACAAACAAAGGCTTCATACACCTATGAGAAGACCGATACGCTCTCATTCAAACTGTGCGCAAACTTCAGCCGTCCGTCAGTAGATACAGCAGGTCAAGGGAGTTATGGGCGCGATATTGCGGTGAGCTACCCAGTTGGTGGCGGAGTGGATGACAACTGGATGCATGGAATTGGTAACGTTTGTTTTGTTCGCACCATCGATCCAGAAAAGTATCCTGCATACCCCGATACCAAAGCACTGTAAACATTCATGCGTGGGTTTGATCACAAGGAGATAGAGACACACACCCAAAAGAAGTGGGAGGATGCCGGTCTTTACACAACAGATCTTACGGACACAACAAAAGACCCCTATTATCTTTTGTTTGAGTTTCCGTATCCCTCGGGAGACCTTCACATTGGACACTGGTATGCGTATGCGCTAACCGACATCTTTGCCCGCTTCAAGCGTATGGAAGGGAAGAATGTCCTCTTCCCTATTGGCTTTGACGCTTTCGGGCTTCCGGCTGAGAACGCTGCTATAAAGCGCGGTGTTGATCCACGTGAGTGGACATATAAGAACATGGAGACGATGCGCGAGCAGATCCGCACCATGGGCACGAGTATTGATTGGTCTAAGGAAGTCGTAACATGCGATCCTGAATTCTATAAATGGACGCAGTGGTTGTTCCTTAAATTGTTGGAGCACAAGCTTGTTGAGAGAAAGGAAGCACCCGTTAAATGGTGTCCGAAAGACAAGACGGTGCTCGCGAACGAGCAAGTGACGGATGGACATTGTGAGCGCTGTGGCACTGAAGTTGAGGAGAAGTTGCTTACTCAGTGGTTCCTCAAGATTACGGACTATGCTGAACGACTTTTGAACGACCTTGACCCGCTTCCGTGGCGAGAAGAGATTAAGGATGCTCAGCGTGCGTGGATAGGAAAGTCAGAGGGAGCAAAACTTAACTTTCCCATTGCTGACACCGAACACTCCATAGAGGTGTTCACAACTCGCCCCGACACGGTCTTTGGGGCTACCTATGTCGTGCTTGCTCCTGAGCACCCGCTGCTTGTAGAGCTTCTCCCACTAGCTGGTAACAAGCAGGCAGTTGAAACATATCAGAAAGAAACAAGCAGGAAGACTGAGCGTGAGCGCTCAGAAAATAAAGAGAAGACGGGCGTCATCCTTGAAGGAGTGTCAGCTCTTAACCCAGCAACAAAGGAATCAATTCCAGTATATATCGCAGACTACGTGCTTGGCTCGTACGGAACAGGAGCGGTGATGGCGGTCCCAGCGCACGACGAGCGGGACTTTGCGTTTGCAAAGAAGTTGGGACTCCCGGTTAAACCGGTTGTTGCATACCCAGTGGTTAATGAAAAGAATCCTCCAAAGGAAGGGAAAGAAGAAGTTGAGCGTAATGTTATACACGCTATTTTGCGTAACCCCAAGAACGATACGTACTTACTTGCCTTTCTGAAGGATGACTCGTGGGGAGATCGTAAACCAGTTAATTTTGTTATTGGTGGGGTGGAGAAAGGAGAAGATTGGGTGGAATCCGCAAAACGAGAAATAGAAGAAGAAACAGGGTACACCGACATCAAACTTGTTGAGGAACTACAGATTCCCATTGAGGCACACTTCTTTCAAGCGCAAAAGGATGTAAATCGGGTTGCGCACATTCGCACGTTTGTATTTGATCTTGTATCTGATGAGAAAAGTGAGGTATCTGCAGAAGAGCATGCAAAACACGATTTCTCGTGGACACCGAAAGCACAAGTCGCAGACCTACTAAACATTCCAACCGACGAACTGGTCTGGAAATATTTCATAACGGGAGGAATGGCGTACAACGGGCACGGTCCACTGATTAACTCAGGTGAGTTTAGCGGTCGTAACTCTGAGGGAGCAAAATGGGACATCACCGAATACGCGGGGGGCACACGAACTACCAACTACCGCATACGTGACTGGCTCGTTTCTCGTCAGCGGTACTGGGGAACGCCTATTCCAGTCGTCTATGATCCTGAAGGAGTAGCGCATCCCGTACTGAGCGAGCATTTGCCGTGGACGCTTCCCACAGACGTTGACTTTTCTCCTAATAACGATGGGTCTCCACTACGCACATCAAAGGAGCTCAAAGAGCGTGTAGAGAA
>CAYRRU010000016.1:0-4765 GCA_964426785.1 uncultured Candidatus Saccharibacteria bacterium
CAATGCGTGAGACAGGTTGGTCTCCTATCTACTACAGGCGTTGATTCTTGATGAGTGTTGCCCCTAGTACGAGAGGACCGGGGTGAACTGACCTCTGGTCTACCAGCTGTTGTGCCAACAGCACCGCTGGGTAGCTATGTCGGGACGGGATAACTGCTGAAAGCATATAAGCGGGAAGCCCACTCAAAGATTAGGAATCGTTATGAGACTCCTAGAAGATTACTAGGTTGATAGGCTCTAGATGTACGCACAGCAATGTGTTCAGTCGAGGAGTACTAATATGTCCAGTTTTCTGTGCGGAATTCTGTACAGCACACAGAGTTCAGTGATTGCTGCAATATTTCTATGCATATTCGTGTGTTCTAGGGCAAAGATGCCTAGAACGCTGGTGATTTATCCGAAGGGCCACACCCGTTCCCATTCCGAACACGGAAGTTAAGCCTTCGCGAGCCGATGGTACTCGTAAGGGGAGAGTAGGTTGTCGCCAGCGTTCTGGGCACCTTGGTGCCTAGAATCAAAAACCGTCCGCAAGGGCGGTTTTTGATTTTCTTCTGAACGTGGTTATATCTAGGTGGGAACGGAGAATCGATGTCCTGAAAACGAGAATGTAGGTTTAGAAGCAGCCATCATTTAAAGAAAGCGTAACAGCTGACTCGTCGAGCGTTGATTTTCCGTTTCCACCTTGCGCCCGATAACTCGGGCGCTTTTTGAATTTCGTTTATACTGTACCCATGACCTGGGCCGGCCAACGAAAGTTTCTTATCATCGCTATTGTGGTGTCGGTCGTTCTTGCACTCATTGCCGTCACCCTTATCGCCGTGCTCTATGAGACGCCAACCTGTACTGACGGCAAACAGAATGCTGAGGAGCGAGGGGTGGATTGTGGAGGTGCGTGCATGTATCAATGTCTGGCTGATGTTGAAACACCTTCAGTGCGCTTTGTGCGCGCCTTCTCTCCACAGCCTGGGCGCTATGACGTGATCGCATACGTTGATAACCGAAACGCGATGCTTGCATCAAAAGGTGTACGAGCAACCGTAGAACTTTTTGATGAGAACCGAACATTTGTGACGAAGAAAGATGTGCTCATTGATATTCCTGCAGGGACGACGATTCCAGTCTATGTGCCTGAAGCATATCGCGGGGCGGCGGTGATCGGACAGGCGTTTCTTATTTTTGATGAAGCAACACTGCGTTTTTATGAACCCAAGAAAAAGCATGTGGTGCCGGTTGTGACTAATGTAGAGACTACTAATGTAGAAGCGCCACGCATTCGCGCAGTACTACAAAACCCAACGGCCTTTCCGCTCTACGAAATAAAACCAATTGCAACGGTGTTTGATGGGGAAGGGAATGCTATCGCAGCATCTCAAACATTTCTTCCACAACTAGGGGGCCAAGCAGACGCGAGTGTTCTGTTTACCTGGAACGCACCGTTTACCGGGATACCTGCCCGCGTTGAAGTCTTGCCGGTCATTCCACTTACGCTTCCATGAATGAGATAGTGCAGGGAAAGCCGTTTGCTGCGGTACTCAATTCATGGCCTCTGCTTGCAATAGGTGTTGCGCTTTCGCTTCTCGGGATCCTTACCATGGATCCGTTTGGTGCCGGTTCTTCCTACGCAGAACACCAGCTTCTTTCACTTATGGTGGGTGTTGGATTCTTTGTGGTGTTTGCCACAGCTGACCTTCAGTTCATTAGGCGTACACCAGTCATCATCACCGCGTATGTGGGGGCGCTTATTCTCTTGGCGTCACTTCTGGTGCTTGCACCAACGGTGATGGGAGCGAAGAGTTGGTTTAGTTTCGGACCCTTTTCTTTGCAGCCGGCGGACCCTGCAAAGATAGTATTCATCGCTATCATTGCAAAATACTTCTCACGCCGACACACACAAATTGGGCAGTTCTGGCACGTGATTGTGTCGGGAGCCTATGCAGGTGCAATGATTCTTTTGATTTTGGTACAGCCAGACCTTGGGACTGCCGCAATCTTTGCGTTCGTGTGGTTCGGACTCATCCTCGTGTCGGGTATTCCACTGCGTCACCTTTTTGCCGTGTTTATTGCGGGCATCACCGTGGTGTCTGCTCTCTGGTTCTTTGGCCTGCATGAGTATCAGCGCACGCGTATCCTGTCGTTCGTGAATCCTGCAGCGGACCCGACGGGGGCCGGATACAACGCATACCAAGCGGTGGTTGCTACCGGTTCAGGAGAATTGCTTGGAAAGGGTATTGGGTATGGTACTCAATCAAAACTTCGCTTCCTTCCGGAGTATCAGAGCGATTTTATCTTTGCCTCGTTTGCCGAGGAGTGGGGGTTCGTTGGCATGGTGCTCGTACTCACGCTTTATGCACTCCTCTTTTTCTTATTGATTCGCATTGCACAACGCTCAGCCACAAACTTTGATGCGCTGTTTACCATTGGTGTCACCCTCCTCCTTATGGCACACATGTTAGTGCATGTGGGTATTAACGTTGGACTGCTCCCGGTCACCGGAACCACCACGCCCTTTATGAGTTATGGTGGCTCACACCTCGTGGTTGAGTTTATTGCGCTTGGTATTGTGGCGTCACTCGCAAAACAGGGAAGGAGTGTGCCGCGCACTCAAGCTGGTCAGGAATACTTTGGTGGTTAGTAGAGCGCAAGGGTCTCATTCACCATCTTCTCTAGAGAGAAGTCAGAGATAACGCGTGTGTAGAGTGCGTCCCCAACACGCGCACGCAATCGCGCGTCGTCGAGGTATTGGACCAGAAGTCCCGCAAGTCTATCCGTATCGCCACGTGGAAAGAGTGAGCCGGTAACGCTGTCTTCAATGATTTCAGGAATCCCTCCTACGTTACTTGCAATCACGGGGAGCCCTGCGAGCCCGGCCTCAAGGAGCACATACCCCAGGCCCTCACTCCGAGAGGGAAGGACGAAAATATCAAACGCGCGTAGGTACGCGCTTGCGTTTTCAACATGGCCCCGCAGTCGCACACGATCCTGGAGCCCATGCGCGCGGACTAATTCTTCAAGACGTAGACGCTCAGACCCCTCTCCCATGATGAGAAGGGTAACGTCGGGGTATGCGTCTTGTATGTGGGCGAACGCCTCAATGAGTACCGGTAGTTGTTTGGTTGGATGAAGCTCGGCGATGGTCCCAATCCATATGGGGAAGGAAATATGTGGCGCGAGTATCATGTGCGCATCTTCACGAAGCGCCATGGGGAACTCACTTATGCCGTTATGGATAACGACACACGAGCGCTCGACAAACGGCATGTGGCGCGTGTCTCGCTTCATAGCGTTCGACACACAAATGGTGGTGTGTGCGAGAAGAAGGGTAGCGTAGTGGGCAAGCCAAATAAGTATCCGCGCTAAGACTGGACGGTCTTCGTTAAAAGCCCAGCCGTGTGCAGTGAAGATAATACGAGGAACGCCAGCCACGCGCCCTGCAAGAGAGACGAGACCTCCCGCTTTGGAGCTGTTGCCGTGCACCACGGTTGGTTGGTATTCACGCATAATCTGTAGAAGCTCTCCGAACACCCGGAATTCCTGCAAGACACTTACGTCTCGCGTGAGGAGCGAGATGGTGCGCACAGGAACACCAGCTACGGAAAGACGGGCAGTGAGCTCTCCAGGAGCTCCTGTTACCACGAGCACCTCGTGCCCCAGGTCCCGGGCGCTCGTTGCAAGGTCATAGACGTAGCGCTGAGCCCCTCCCCAGGAGGCTTTGGTGACGACATAGAGAATACGGTGCTTTTTGGTAACGTTCATGGGGTTTCCTTAGTACTATGCTATAACACAGCTACTAGCATAATTCTCTCACTATGACGTTCGGGGGCACTAAAGCAACCACTTATCTATTTGCCGGAGACATAGCGGTTTTTGTCGTGTCGTTGTGGTTGACGCTCTTTGTCCGCTACGCACGTATCCCGGAAACTGAACTCCTCTACACCCACATCGCGTCCTTCGTGTTCCTCTTTGGTGTCTGGGTGCTGGTGTTCTACATGACGGGTCTTTACAGCAAACGCGTCACACTCTTTAAGAAAGAGTTGCCGGTTGCGATTCTTGGCGCACAGCTCGTTAACATGTTGCTTGCGGTGCTGTTCTTCTTCTTTGTGCCTATTGGAATTGCGCCAAAGACGAACTTGCTTTTGTACTTGGTCATTTCGGTTGCCGCAATCTTTGCGTGGCGACTCTGGATCTTTCCTCGCTTTACGACACCTCTACAGCGAGAGCGAGCGGTACTCGTTGGTGAGGGTCCTGAGATACAAGAGCTTGCTCTGGAAGTGAACGGAAACAACCGATACCACATTGTGTTTCCGCTCGTTGTGTCGCCCGCAGAACTCCTTCAGGACTTTGATGGATTTGCACAACACTTGGTTCGTGAACAAATTACTACCATGGTCATTGATACGGACCAGGATAGCTTGCGCCCTTTGCTACCACGCCTGTATGAGTTGTCGTTTGTTGCGCCTGGGTACGGATTTCTTGATTTCTATCAGGTGTACGAAGAGATATTTGATCGTGTACCACTCTCGCTTCTTCAGTACGATTGGTTTTTGAAGAATGTGTCACTCCCTACATCTAACTTTTATGAGTTCACTAAACGAGTGGTTGATATTGCTGGTGCGGTTATCATGGGCATCGTTACCGCAGTGGCCATTCCGTTTGTGTACACTGCCATGCGGCTTGAGGGTCCGGGCCCACTCTTTATCACGCAGACACGTATAGGGCGGTATGGTACGCGCATGAAGGCATACAAGTTTCGTAGCATGACACACAA
>CAYRRU010000016.1:4865-7394 GCA_964426785.1 uncultured Candidatus Saccharibacteria bacterium
CAGCGCTATGAGCAGGGGAACATTAGTCCGCAATCAATTGAAGAAACGAAGACGCGGCTTGCGTATGACTTCTACTACATCAAGAAGCGCTCATTTGTACTTGATATTGTGATCGCGCTTAAGACCGTGAAGCGCATGCTCTTTCGGGTCAGTACCTGGTAGTCTCTATATATGAAGCACACGGTCTTTATTACGGGAGCAGCAGGCTATGTCGGCGGTATGCTCGTGGAGCGTATGTCAGAACGCGAGGACGTAGCCGTGGTTATTGGCCTTGATAAAGAACCGTTTCCGGAGAACTTAGCTGGCCTCCAGAAGTTGGTATACATATGTGCCAACACTGCAGACGACACCTGGCAACAGGAAGTGGCAAGTTACGAACCTGATGTGGTTATTCATACCGCGTGGCATATCCGCGAGATATATGGAGACCGCAAAAAGAGTTGGAACTGGAACATAGATGGATCAGATAATGTGTTTGATTTCGTATTTCGCACACCAAGCGTGGAGCGCTTTGTGCACTACTCAACGGTTGCTTCCTATGGTTCGTTCAAAGACAACACCCAGGAGCACCACTTCACCGAAGAAGAACCATTTCGTAAGACTGATTATTTGTATGCTGAGGAGAAGCGTATTGCGGAAGAACATTTGCGCGAGAAGTATGCGCACCACGAGGGTCGTGTAGCGGTGTCTATTATTCGCCCTGCGGCGATCACGGGCCCGAGGGGCCGATTTGCACGCATTCGGTTCGGGCTCCAAGCAAGCCTTGCAGGATCACTCAAGGGTAGAGGATCATTTCTCTATGACCTTATTTCGCTTTGGGTGTCGTTTGTGCCGGTCACCAAACACTGGCTTCGCCAATATGTGCATGAGGACGACATCGCTGCTGTCACGGAGCGCATTGCACTTGGGGCACGTGTTGAAGGATACGAGATTTTTAATGTCGCACCACCGGGGAGTGCGGTGCTTGGAGCGGACATGGCGCGTGCGGTAGGGAAGCGCACCATACCGATAGCTCCATGGATGGCGCGCCTGGCGTTCTTTGTAATGTGGCACGTGTCTCGTGGGCACATTCCAACAGCCCCTGGCTCTTGGAAAGGATACTCGTATCCGATTGCGGTTGATGGAAGTAAGGTGGAGCGAGTGCTCGGGATTTCTTATAGCGCATCTAGTTACGACGCGTTTTACTACACCGACGGCAGGTACGAACACGTGGTTCCTGAACATATGCGTCGCTCGAAAAGATGCACTGTCATAGACGGTCGCAGTATTGCACGAGAAATACTAGAAGAGGTTAAAGAAAGGGCAGGTAACCACACTGCATCGTTTGCCGCATTTGTGGTGGGTCCTTCAGCAACAACACTCTCGTATTTGCGCATGAAGCGCGCACAAGCAGAACGGGCTGGTGTGCGCATGGAGTTTCATGAGCTACCTGAGGACGCCACAACGGAGGACGTCATTCGTGCAATTCAAAACGCAACAGAGAACGCCATCATTGTGCAGCTACCTCTTCCTCCACACATTGATACCGACCAGGTGCTCGCCAAGATCCCGGAAAGCAAAGATGCGGATGTACTCTCGCCTGTAACACGAACGAATGGTTCTCTCATGCATCCGATCGCGGCTGCCATTGAGGAGATACTCGTGCGCACGAACACATCAGCAAAAGGGATGGATGCGGTGGTAGTGGGGCAGGGGTGGCTGGTGGGACAACCGGTTGCTGCGTGGCTTACCAAAGAGGGCGCTCGTGTTCGGGTTGTGACCAAAGAGTCAGGTGATCTTAAGGAAGCACTCGCAACTGCAGACATTGTGGTGTCAGGGGCGGGGAGTCCTGGTCTCATCACGCCCGATCTTATCAAGCCAGGAGCCGTGGTTATTGATGTGGGGACAAGTGAGCTTGGTGGATCTATTGCAGGGGATGTGGTGCCTGCTGTTACCCAAAAAGCTCGCGTCTATACACCCGTTCCAGGCGGAGTAGGTCCCATTGCCGTCGCATTCCTTATGAAGAATGTGGTTGATCTTGCAGAGGGGGAGGGGGAGTAGGAGCATATTTGCGAAATTTCTATAAGGCCGTACACTAGCCTTCATGAACCGAGCGCTCGTGCGCATAGTCCCCGCTGTTTTGGTGCTTATTATTGCCGGCCTCTTGGGTTGGTTTGTGGCGACGACGAATGCGCCTGATAACAAGTACGCCGTTAAGCTTGGACTTGATTTGGCCGGCGGTACCGAACTTATTTACAAAGCGGATACTGCAAATATTACGAGCGACAAGAAGGGCGCACTCTCTTCACTCCGTGACATTATTGATCGTCGCGTGAATCTCTTTGGTGTTGCAGAACCAGTGGTACAGCTTGAGCAGGGAAGCTCTGTTGCGGGCGTTCCTGAGGACCGTCTATTGGTTGAGCTTCCGGGAGTGACCGACGTGAAGGCTGCAGTTGATGCGCTTGGCGCCACTCCAGTTCTAGAGTTTAAACTCGGCACACTCTCTGCAGGCACCACAACTGAAATATTTACGGCAACGGAACTTACGGG
>CAYRRU010000016.1:7494-11111 GCA_964426785.1 uncultured Candidatus Saccharibacteria bacterium
GGCATCATTGGGTTTGCGCTCGTTGGCCTGTTTATGACGCTCTGGTACCGATTGCCAGGACTGGTAGCAACCGTGGCACTTGTCATCTACGTGATTGCAAACATTGCGCTCATCAAGACCATTCCCGTTACCCTAACGGCGTCTGGTATTGCGGGACTTATACTCTCTATAGGTATGGCCGTTGACGCGAACGTGCTTATCTTTGAGCGTATGAAGGAGGAGCTTCGTAAGGGCGACACGGTGCGCGAGGCGCTCACGATTGGCTTTAGTCGTGCGTGGCCTGCAATCCGAGATGGTCACCTCACGATGATTATTTCATCAGTCATTTTGTTCTGGCTTGGCACCTCCATTGTGCAAGGCTTCGCGCTCGTGTTCGGATTCGGCGTTATCATTTCTCTTATCTCTGCAGTCTTTATTACGCGCATCTTCCTGCTCGCCATCCTTCCAGAAGACATGAAGGGATGGGGTCGCTATCTTCTTGGAGCAGGATTCAAACTTAAACCATAGGCGTATGTTTATCATCAACCACCGTACATTCTTCTTCTGGCTCGCAGGCATCATTACTGCAGGGGCCATCGCGGCCATCGTCTTCTTTGGCCTTCCTCTTTCCATTGAATTTACCGGAGGGTCTCTGGTGGAGATAGCGTACACAACCGAGCGACCAAGCCTTGAATCAATGAAGGAGAAAATTCATCAGGCAGGTCTTGGGGAGGTGACACTTCGTGAGAGCGGAGAGAATGGGGTGCTTATTAAAGCACCAACGCTGACTCCTGAAGAGCATGATCGTATGTTGATGGCACTGTCTGGAGACGACGCACACCAGTTTAGTGAATTGCGCTTTAACTCCATTGGACCATCTCTAGGAGACGAGCTCGCCAAGAAGGCACTGTGGGCGCTTAGTGCGGTGATTCTAGCTATTGTGCTTTATATCGCATGGGCATTTCGTCGTGTGGCGCGTCCTCTTACCTCATGGGTATATGGCGGGTCTGTGGTCCTGATCTTGATTCACGACGTGCTGGTTGCAGCCGGGTTCTACGCAGTCTGGGCGCACTTTACCGGAGCTCAAGTAGATTCACTCTTTGTCGTGGCTATTCTTGCCATTCTTGGGTACTCCGTGAACGACACCATCGTTATCTTTGACCGTGTGCGCGAGAACCTTCGCATGAACGATGAGAAGAATGTTGCAGAGGATTTTGATAAAGTTGTAGGTCGCTCAGTTATGGAAACTATGTCGCGTTCCATCAACACTTCACTCACTGTTGCGCTCTCCCTCATCGCGCTCCTTATTGTCGGAAGCCCCGCAACCTTTAACTTCGCACTCGTGCTATTGGTTGGGGTGATAGTGGGAACGTACTCTTCGGTACTTGTGGCTGCGCCACTACTCGTTCCGTTTGCAAGAATCTTTGCAAGAAAGTCCTAGTCTATGATTATCGGCCTCACCGGATCGTTTGGTGCAGGGAAGGGAACGGTGGTGGAGTATTTCGTAGAAACCAAAGGCTTCATCCACTATTCTGCCAGTGGTTTTATAACAGAAGAAATTGAACGACGAGGGATGCCTGTAAATCGTGATTCCATGATTGAGGTATCAAACGATCTTCGTCAGAAGAACGGCCCTTCCTACATTATTGATGCACTGTATGAACGCGCACAAGCCAAGGGAGGTGACGCAATTATTGAAAGCTTGCGCGCAGTTGCTGAAGCACGTCGTATAAAAGTACTTGGCGGTGTTGTTATTGGAGTAGACGCTGATCCGCGCCTTCGCTATGACCGGGCTTTTGCACGAGGAAGTGCAAAAGACAATGTTTCTTTTGACGCGTGGTTATTGCAGGAACAGCGGGAGATGAATCCAAACGACCCCACCAAGCAGGATATTTTTGGCGCACTCAAGGAATCTGATTTTATTATTACGAACAATGGATCGCGCGAGGAGCTGAACGCGCAGATTGAGGAGGTATTAGCAAATATAGCTGCATAGCTATGGCACACATACACGACAAAATAGACTGGACCGTTGATATATTTGTTGTGAATGATGGAGCTGTGCTATTACGAAAGCATGACAAGTATAAGATGTGGCTTGCGCCAGGCGGGCACATTGAACTTGACGAAGAACCAACCACCGCTGCACTGCGCGAAGCTAAGGAGGAAACAGGGCTTGATGTTACGCTCATTGGTTCACCCGCTCGTATTATTGAAGGGGATGGATACAAAGAACTCCTTCCTCCAGCATTTCTCAACATGCACCCAATAAACGAGACGCACTCGCATATTTCGTTTGTGTATTTCGCTCGTTCAGATTCCCGTGACGTGTCTCAAGGAGAAGAAGAGGTGAGTGACGAGATGCGTTGGTTTACGAAAGAAGAACTTAGCGACCCACAGTATGCAATCAAGGAAACTATTCAGCACTACGCGCGAACAGCACTTGAGGCTTGCTAACCAATAGTCGTTCCTGCAAACGCCTTTCCATTCAAATAGTTTTCAAACTCAGCAAGGTTAGTTCCATTTATGATCGCCACCTCAAGTTTAAGAGACTCTGCTTCGCGTGCTGCTACCGGGTCAAAAGGAGCAGAAAGGCCTGGATCCCATTCAGCAGGGATGAGTGCACGAAATGCGTCCCACTCAATCGTCTCAATCTTCTGTGCGTCCTCAAACTTTCTTGGGTCTTTGTCGTATACGTAATCAATATTAGAAAGATTCACCAGCTTCTTAGCGCCTAACTTCTTCGCGGCAAGCACCGCGCAATAGTCGGTAGACCAGCCTGGCTTCCATCCTGCACCAATAATTATAGAGTGTCTTGAAGACACGTGTCGTGTAGGGTTTTTTACAATACGAGCCTGAGCTTCTTCAGTGAAGAGAGTGCGCAGAAGATGTGCGTTCTGCCGGGTTGCATGTATACCAAGCCAATCAAGGTCTTCACGCGAAAGATCTCCACGTACGGCTTCAGCAGCTTCTTGATAGCGGCGAGCAGTTTTTCCGCCGCCAGTGATGATGTAGAAGGAGAGACCCTCAGATACTTTACGGAGAATGAGATCACGAAACTTGCTTAAGAAAACACTGTCGATACCATCGGGAACGATCAAAGATCCTCCAACGGACACAACAACGTACTCACGCTTTTTGGGGCGGAACATAGGCAAGGGTGACGGCTCGTTACATCATACGCTGTAGAGGGAGAGGCGCAACTTGAATTACGAAGAAAGTGTTTCAAAGCAGTTGTCTTCTTCTGTTGGTAGAAGAAGACAACACACAGGTTTACCTAAAGCATATAATCTTGAGCGACTTTTGCCGCCCGATCGTACCCGACTCCGGTTCGCCTGAGACTTAAAGGCCCGCCGCCCAAAGCGAGCCTTTATCTAAGCCGTATTTAAGGGGCCATCCCCACGCTTGACGCCCCTCACACGTTCCTATACTATGCATCTACTGCCCCCAAAAGGGGCGGGCATTTGTTTGCTCTTCGACAATTACATAGTTCGATCTAGAAGGTAAGGAAGCAAGTATTTTCTTGTGTTCCGCCTATTCTTAATTAGAGTTTGATCCTAGCTCAGGATGAATGCTGGCTGTATGGATAAGGCATGCAAGTCGAACGGTCCGCAAGGACAGTGGCAGACGAGGTAGTA
>CAYRRU010000017.1:0-10948 GCA_964426785.1 uncultured Candidatus Saccharibacteria bacterium
TGTCTCCTGTGCGGAAACCTGAACACCACTTTAACTTCAGTGATTTAATGCAATATTTTCTACCGCATTCACTTGCGTGAACACGGTATTGATTACCTATGCATATTCGTATGTCAAAGTTCACGTGTCTCCAAGAAAAAAACCCCTCCCGGGGCGGTTGCATTTACATGCATAAGTCTTGCGACCTATCCGCTCCGTTTTGTGTGCTCTTTTCTATTCGTAGACACGTAGGAAGGAGTATATAGGTGCCGGAATAGGGTGTCAACAAGTCCCCTAAACTGTGCACACTGGGGACAGACTGTTTCTTGACAAATCGGCCTAAAAGCTTGATAAAGAAGGGAGGAAATCGGGGAGACGTCAATGAAACAGCCAGTCACGGCAAGCAACCGATTGATCGCTGAGTTTGAGCTCAGCGGTTGCTACCGCTTTCTTAGCGGTGGGCTAGAAGCCTACAGCTGGGAGAACGGTGACGAGTCCAAGGCCGTCCTGCGCCTCTTTGAGCGTGGGTGCTGCCTCCGGTTTGATGCGGAGGAAAACGAGTTTGTCTTCCGCGGCGTTCTTTTGGGCGTTACCTATCTTTTCCGGGTACACCCGGACGAAATACGTAACGCTGCGCGTATTTCGTAGAGTCCCGAAGGAGTCCCCTCTCGGGACTTCTTCATATCTATACAAAACAAAAGCGCTCCAAAGTGGAGCGCTTTTGTTGTTGAGAGAAATAAAAGTTATTTCATCTCGCTCTGCATCCTCTCGAGGAACTTTGAGGCTGCTGCCTGTCCACCAAGACCGAATGAGAGTCCGAACGCAAGGGCAAGCGCTACGACCACACCCGTGAAGAGGGTCTGAACGAATGGCGTTACACCAAGCTGATCAAGTGCTGCGAGTACTGCGAAGATCCAGATAGCCCAACGAGCCATTGAACCCAAGAAGTTTGCAGACTTCAAGTTTGCTGCGCGAGCTGAACCTGCCACGAGGCGCTGTGCTGCTTCTGCAATGACTGCTGCCACGAGAAGGATAAGTACGGCGACAATAACGCGTGGAAGGTATCCAAGCACGACTGCAGTGAGGAACATGGTCACCTGCGTAAGGCCAAGCACCTCGAGCGATGCAACGAGGAATACGAGGATGAAGAACCACTTCACGAGCATGCCGAGGAATGCACCCGAGTTGAGGGAGAACCCTGCGCGCTCGAGAACACGCTCGACGCCTGCGGCGCGAAGCGCCTGGTCAACACGAAGCGAGTTCACCACCTGTGCGATAACACGGCCGAGACCTGCGCCGATCAACCAACCGACGACGAAGATGATGACTGCGATGAGTAAATTGGGGAGGTATTCAACCAAACCGTAGAAGAGGTTCTGGAACGAGAGGTTGAGTACGTCCGCCCAGCGAGAGAGGAACATATATTCGTGTGCGTTAGCGTAATTAAGGTTGCTTGGTAATACTTACGCAGGATTAGACCTGCATAACTAAAGTGTAGCAACCAAAAGGCCCGTCTGGGGGGCCTCTGTGGATACCGCTATTTAAGTCCTATCTTGTCCAAAATGATCCGGTTGGGATAATCCAGGACGTCCCGGATGAGGCGATCATAAACGCCTTGGCGGTAACGGAAGTCTTCTGTTGAAAAAGCAGCAAAGCGTAGTTCCCTTCCAAGCTCTGCTTCAAGGGTTCGCACCGCAGCCTCTAATGGTTTGTCTTCAAGACGGTCCCCCACCACGAGCAAATCAACCTTTGTTTCAATTGCACCAGTAAATAGTCCGGAGAGTACGACGAGTCGTAGGCTTCCTCCCTTCTTTAGTGTCTGTACCAAGTCGCTATCTGTTACATTCGTTGCGTCACGAAGGAATTCTTGAAGTGGTAGATAGTGTGGGAACTTTCTGTTTGCGGTGTAGCATACCTTCCCTTGCCCACTCTTCTTCTTTACGATTGAAGCTGCAATAAGGACATTCAATTCCTTACGTGCTGCTACCTTTTGTGTTTTTGTCCGAAAGGCAATGTCCGATAGAGGAAATGCTGAGTCTTCGTTAAAGAGAAATAGTCTTAGAAGTTTAAGTCGTGCGGCCGATCCGAAGAGTCTTGAAAGTGGGTCCATGTAGATGGATTTTTTCATTATGAGAGCGTAATAGCAAGCTACTTGACATTTACAGCTATTGTATCTGTAGTATACGCTAGCTATAGCGTTACATACATACAGGACCCGCATCTTTGCGGGTCCTGTATGTAATTACATGTTTGGCTATTTAAGTTGCCCTCTAGCCCTGCAGAATCTTCATCTGGTCTGCGCTGGCCTTTCGGGCAACATCCATAAACACGCGCTTCTTTTCACCTGAAGAAGCATCTCTAAAGAACCGAGAGAATTCGCTCGATTTCCTTTCATCTGACTTGTTTCGGGTGAAAATATTTAGTTTCATAGGTCTTCTACTATAAGACGTTCCAATTCCTCATAAGTGTATCTCTGAGGTACATACCCGTCAATTCTGTCTATGTTTTCATAATACCGGAAATCTGTACCATCATTGTTCTTAATAATCAGATATACATACAGCTTCTTCCCGAACTCTTCTTTTAGTGTGTTTACGTTCTCGCGAGCCTTAAAGTATTGGTCAATGAACGCAGATTTTGGAACTGCTCTTCCGTCCTTCTTTTGCCTTGCCTTTACAAACTCCCACGCTTGCAAAGGATCCTGGTAGACGTAAATGATAAAGGTAAGTCTGTTTTCCTTTAGGCTTCGGGAGATATTCTTGCGAGCAATAGTCAATTTCGCAAGTGTCCCATCAAACACAAAGCTTTGGCCTTGTATGAGGGCAAGGTCATGCATTCTGTCAGCAATAATAGATGTTGCTCCTTGAAAAAAAGATGAATTCTTTCCAGTATATCCAGGAAGCAGCTCTCGCAAATCATCTGTATCTATTCTGAGTACCGATTGATTATCCTTAGTAAGTTCCTCAATAAGGTTCTTGGAAGATTCGGTCTTCCCCGCTCCGGGCGATCCTGCCATGAATACAGACACTGGCGTATCATCAGCAGGATATTCTCTGAGGGAAGTGCGCTCAGCAGCTATATGCTTCTTATTCTCGCGCGCGTATGCAATTGCCTGTTCTTCAACTTGTCGGGTTTCATCCGAGCTCATACGTTAATCATACCAAGCTACTGCTCCCAAAAGGAAAAGCGCCCGTTTGGGCGCTTTTCCTTCAACAATCAGTAAGTTACTTAAAGGTAACCGTTCCTCCTGCCTCTTCAATCTTTGCCTTAAGTGCTTCAGCGTCATCCTTGCCAAGGTTCTCCTTGAGCATAGATGGAACACCATCAACAAGATCCTTTGCCTCCTTAAGACCAAGGCCAAGTGCCTCCTTAACAGCCTTAATAACAGAGATCTTGTTTGCACCCGCGTCAGAAAGCTCAACACTCATCGTGCTCTTGCCCTCATCAGCTCCGGGAGCTGCTGCAGGACCTGCTACAGCAACAGCTGAAGCAGATACGCCGAACTTCTTCTCAAATACCTTCACGAGCTCTGAAAGCTCAAGAACGGTCATTGCTTCTACTTCCTCAACGATCTTCTTGAACTTTGCAGGAACCTCTACCTCTGCCTCAGGGGCAGAAGCTACTTCTGCTACAGGAGCAGGAGCTGCAGTCTCTTCAACTACCGGAGTTTCCTCAGGAGCTGCTTCAACTGCGTCGTTTGTTACTTCATCAGACATAGTAGTTGTTGTTAAGCCTTCTTAGAGCGGATCTGATCAAGCGCAATAACAAGTCCCTGGATAGGGCTGTTAATAACGTTGACGAACATACCGCGAAGCACCGGAATCGGAGGAATGGTTGCGATCGCATTCATTGCAGTCGCATCAAGATATGCATTTTCAAACACACCACCCACAATAGCGAGTGCGTCTTTGTGCTTCTTGCCGTGTTCATACACGCCACGAGCTGCTGCAGTTGCGTCAGTGTTGCTCCACGCGATGGCGATTTCGCCACCAAGCTCGGGGAGTGTGCCTGCGTACCCGCGGTCAGCCAGTGCACGCTTCAGAAGCGTCTTCTTAGCAACGTAGTATCCGACGCCCTCGCCCTTCAGTGCCTTACGCATTGCAGACGTGTCTGCAACGGTGAGACCCTTGAAGTGTACGAAGACCACCGATACGGCGTCCTTAAGAGAGTCAGCAACCTTGCCAACGATATCCACTTTCTTTGCTTTGGTAATAGCCATAATTGGTTTGTTTGTGTACGAAACGGGCAAAGTCCCCTTTGTGGGGACCATTGCGAGGAGATTTTAGAGTCTCCATTACTGGAGACTCGTTCCTCGGCAGGGCTTAATGTTTGCCTGCTGTCTTCGGTCCGTACCTGAGCACTCTACCCTACTAGGCAGTACCGGTCAATTTAATGATGAAGAGTGCTCCTGCAACAATGAGTGCAAAGCCTGCGGCGAACTTCAAGAAGTGCATGAGGTATTCCATTGGTACTAGTATAAAGCAAAAACCACCCCGAGGGGTGGTTTTTGCTAAGACTAGTTCAGTTTCCCGAACTATGAGCTAGCTAACTAGAGTTAGGCAGCGTCGTTCTGCATGTTGATTGACGGAGTCTTGAAGTCGTCGAGGTTGAAGGTGTACTGAATGTCACCATCAACGTCGGTTAGAGCGTACAAGATTGAGTCAAGCTCGATGTAGAAGATACCGTCTGCACCTGCAGTCGTCACAAATGTGATTGTGAAGCGCTCGGTGTCATCTTCGTTAACCTTGAAGCGAGCATCCGCGTCGATGGTACCTGTAAGGGTAGCACCGGTTGGCGAAGTGATGTTTGAGTCAACGTAGGTGTCCGTGTTGCTGACGAAGAGGTCAGACTCGGTTGCACCACCAGTCTCATCAGGCTTCGTACCATCGATGTAGACGTTTCCACCAAAGGCAGTTACGTCAAACGTGATGGTAAAGGTTCCCTGGTCGCTGTCAGTTGTGTTGGCAACGTCTCCAGCATGGCTGATCTCAGCGTCTGCAGAAACGAATTCAACAACGATACCAACATCGCGAACCTCAGATGCAGAACCGGTAACGGTACCAGTCTTGTCTGCGTCTGCAAGATCCTCACCTGACTCATCCTCAGCATCGAATGATGCAAGGTCAGTCTGGACTTCACCAAGAGTTACGTAGACGGTGTCACCTGCTGCAACGTCACCAGTATCGGTGATGCCGTAGATGTCACCCTTAACCATGAACTCGTAGTTCTCTCCAGCCTCAAGAGTAAGGTCCATATCGTCGAAGAGATATGTCTCTGCTGTACCTACAGCAGCACAATCTGCATCGTCGAGACAGTCGCTACCCATGCTTACAGTTCCAACTTCCTCACCGTCCATCCAAAGTGATAGACCTGAGAACATTTCGTCTACGTTGTCCTGTGTAGCAACAGTAACGAGGATTGGAAGAGCATCAAGAGTAACATCTGAGTCACCCTCTACCTCTACGTTTACTGAGAGAAGATCAACATCGTTGGTCTCGTCAGTAGCGTCAATGTCAATGGTGTGTGCATCGTTGACAGTGTCCTCGTCCTCACCTGCAGTGAACTTAAGCTCCGTGTTTGCTGCTGTAGCGAACAACTCGAATGAGAAGGTCGTTACTGCAGTTGAAGGATCCTCAGAGATTGTTGCACCATCAGCATCCTGGAAACGGACCTGGCGGAAGTCAACATTCCACTCGTCACCTGCATCAGCGGAATCAAGGTTTGAGATTCCTGATACAGCAACGGTGAGCTCTCCGGTGTCACCTGCACGGATGATTGCACCGTTATCGAGAGAAACAGTTGAAGTCCAGTCGTTGTCGTCGTTGAACTCGTCCGCATCTACGCGGGCAACTTCCTCGCCGTCAAGCATAACTGAAACCTCGTCTGCGTAATCCTCGAAGTCAGAAGTTGCACCTGTTCCCTCGTTGAATACGAGGCGAACTGCTGTGAACTCAAGGTCAGATCCGTCATCAGCCTCGATCTCGAGACCAGCAACTTCAACGTCCTCTTCGTCCTCTCCAACCTCCTCACCAGAAAGTCCTGATACGAGGTTGTAAGAATCAACAGATCCTGCACCTCCCTCAAGGTCACCTGAAGTGTTTCCACCAGTTGAACCTCCAGTTGAACCACCAAGTGTTGCGTTTACCTTAGCGCGAGTGATCGGACCAAAGTAACCGGCAGCTGGTGTGATGCCTGAAGCTGTCTGATAAGCAGCAAGAGCGGCTGCAGTCTGGGCACCGAAGTATCCAGTTGCACCAGCAGGGATTGAGTAACCCTTGCTGATAAGCCAGTTCTGAAGACGAGTAACCTCAGAGCCAGAAGCTCCGATAGTCATGTCTGCTGTGAATGCTGCGCCGGTGCTCGTTGAAGAGCCACCTGACATAGCTGCGATCTGCGCCATAAGAGCTGCGATCTGAGCCTGGAGTTCTTCCATCGTAGCTGCCTTCGCAGGAACTGCGTAAGCAAATGATGAGAAGACAAGTCCAAGACCAGCAACGACAGCTGCTACTTTTGCGATCACGTTTGTGTTTGCAATAGTCATAAACTGAATTGTTTTTAAGTAATCGTAACGTTCGACACAATAAGTAATAAAAGTGTGCCGAGCGCCCGTTTTCAATCTTTGTAATGCAGGGAGTACCTGCGGTTCTTCCAACCAGTTTCACCCTATCCGACGGAACGAGGTATCGACCGACGTCCCATCGGCTAGTTGGCAAATGTTCTGTTTCGTACTGAATCCATCCGTATCTATCCTGTGCTTCCGTACTGTGTGTCTCCCTTTTACAGGAGACGGACAAGCAAGCGGTTTTATTACCGCTTCTGTTTTTCACTGACCCTTACTTAAGGGGCCTATGTAGCTTGTCAATGTACAGCTCGCCCAAAGGCGAAAACCCTTTTTCCGCACAGTCCTTAGTATACCTAAGTACTACGTGTTTTATGGGTTAAACGAATGTGGATAACACGTGAAGCAGAGGTATAGCGAAATAGACCGTTGCCGGCCGTATATGCTTCCCTCTCTTTACTTCGCTACCACCCTTATATAGTAGAGCGGAAACCGCCCAAAGTCAATTGGACACCTCTAGGACGAAAGAGTGTACGTGGTCCACCTTCGCTCCCCAGAACGAGTGACTGCTCCCTCCCCCACGAGCGTCTGAAGCTCCCTTTGGATTGTCTTTTCACTCACATCACGAATGACTGTGGATAAGTCCTTAATGTATGAAGGGCCCTTAGTTCTAAGGACAGAAAGAATTGCTTCCCTGCGATCAGTCTTACGAGGCTCCGGTGTCTTAGAGACACCCACCGTTACATGTCCTTTATCGTGTCCTTTAGTATCGGACACTGACACAGGTACCTGAACACGCGCTATCGGGCCTGCGCTACGTGCAAGCTCAGCGAGGCTTACGCTCTCAGGAAGTGAGACGCGGGGCTCTTCGTATCCGGCAACCTCCTCAAGTAGAAGGTGTGCTTCGCGCCCGATCAGATCTGCATTCATCGGAGAAAGCATGCCGCTTGAGCGCGCGATGGAGAGGACGCTCGAGAGCGCGAGAAGTTCCCGTGACAATGCTTCGCGAGACTCATGGGGTGGCAAAATGGCCGCATCAACAAGTGCGACCGAAACCCTGCTCACGCGTTCATGGAGTGATGCGGACTGACGAAATGCTGGTCCAATAAGGTGAATTGCTTTTGCAAGGCGTTCTGCCTTCTTGTAGATATAAACCCTCTTTATGTCTTTTTCAAATACGTTTGAGAATATAGTTTTCTCTAGGACGAAACTATCAAAACCAGTGGCGCTTGGGTGCGACTTCTGAATCTTTGTCTCTTTAGTCTGTCCTTTATCGCTCATTGGTCTTTGTCCTTAATCTTCAAGGACAAGTATATACCCCCGTGTCCGTTTGGGAAGTCCCCTGCCCCGAAGGCAAGGTTTCCAAGTGCACCAACCGCTACACGACGCTATTTCATGCGGGGTATGTGTGAGGGGAGTGTTAAAATGCTTGGGAATGAAACGAAGGAAAAGACGTCGCGATGAAGACGGTTATAAAGCTGTGGTCCGTTGGACCATAGCTATCTTCCTCATTGCCTTCGGTGTCATCCTCGGCCTTGGTGCATTCAACATGGCAGGACTCATCGGCAAGGCCGCCTTCACTTCAACCTATGGGCTGGTCGGCATCGGGGCGCTCCTTCTTCCCTTCCTTATAGTAGGTATTGGACTCTCCGTAATGTTGAAGAGGATCCTCGTCACTCCTCTTACGGCTGCAGGCATTCTCATCATCCTCGCCTCCACTCTCACCTTCCTCGGTATCTTCTCTGACACCTGGGCTGGGGTTACGGGCGCGGTTGCCGGTCAAGCTGCGGTGGAGTTCTTTGGTCCACTTGGAGCCCCCGTCATTCTTCTTGCCTTTCTTGGCGTTGGACTCGTTATCGCAACCGACATCGTGGCGCTCCTTGAAACACTCGGCGAGTACGCAGATAAAGCAGGAGGCGCACTAAGTTCGGTGAAGCTCCCCAGCATGCCAGGGAAAAAAGATGAGGAGGAAGAGGAGACAGAAGAAGAAACTCCTGAAGAGCCTGAGGAGCAGGCACCTCAGGCTCTTGATGTGGACCGTGAACCAACCGTCACTATGTTTAATGACACGAAGGCCATCCCAGGAGCTGAAGCAGCCATTCCTAATTTTGATGCTGAATACAAAGCACCTCCCCTTTCCATTCTTGGAGAGGATAAAGGCAAGCCTGGTGTGGGCGACATCAAGGCAAACGCCAACATCATTAAGCGCACCTTCCAGAATTTCGGTATTTCTGTAGAGATGGACGAAGTGTCGGTCGGTCCAACCGTGACCCGCTACGCTATGAAGCCAGCAGAAGGCGTACGCCTTTCTAAGATCCTTGGGCTCCAGAACAACCTTGAACTTGCCCTTGCGGCACACCCTGTGCGTATTGAAGCTCCTATCCCGGGCAAATCCCTCGTTGGTGTTGAGGTACCAAACACCTCCAAAGCAACCGTTGGTCTTGGTGGAATCATGGCGGCTCCTGAGTGGACCGCAAGCCAGAAACCACTTCTCTCCGCTCTTGGTCGCGATATCACCGGCACCCCGCACTACGTGAACATTGCGAAGATGCCTCATGGCCTTATCGCAGGAGCAACAGGCTCTGGAAAGTCAGTTGCTATCCATGCCGTCATTACCTCCCTTCTTTACCGCAACGGTCCTAACCAGATGCGCTTCATCATGATTGACCCGAAGCGTGTGGAGCTCACCCTCTACAACGGTATCCCCCACCTGCTCACTCCGGTGATCACGGATCCTAAGAAAGCCATCATGTCGCTTAAGTGGGCAGCAAAAGAAATGGAGCGACGCTACAACATTCTTGAAGGAGAACAGGTGCGCGACATTGAGTCCTACCACAAGACCATTTTTGAACCAGCAAAGAAGAAGGGGCTTGCGGACATGCCGGAGGCGATGCCGTACATCGTGATTGTGATTGATGAGTTGGCGGACATCATGCAGAGCTACCCTCGTGAGCTCGAGGCCGGTATCGTGCGCCTGGCTCAGATGTCACGCGCGGTTGGTATCCACCTCGTACTCTCTACACAGCGCCCATCCGTAAACGTCATCACGGGTCTCATCAAAGCAAACGTCCCTACCCGTATGGCGCTCCAGGTAGCAAGTCAGATAGACTCACGCACCATTCTTGACGGCGGAGGTGCCGAATCCCTCCTTGGTGCTGGCGACATGTTGTACCTTTCTGCCGACATGCAGAAGCCGGTACGTATTCAGACCGCATACATTGCTGAGGCTGAGGTAAAGAAAGTGGTGTCATACATCAAACAACACAACGCAGGCACCTTGGGTGGACTTGATCTTGGAGGCGGAAACGGTGTGCAGGTGGAGGCAAACGACGCCATCATGATGTCGGGAGACGATGATGACTCTGACGACGACCTCTACATGGACGCCAAAGCGGCTGTTGAGGAGGCGGGACGCGCATCCACCTCATACCTTCAGCGAAAACTGCGCATCGGATACTCCCGTGCAGCGCGCCTCATGGATATCCTTGAGGAGAAGGGTGTGATTGGGCCAGCAGACGGCTCTAGGCCCCGCGACGTGCTCACTCGCGGGGGTGAGGGCGCCCCTGAGGAGGACCAACGAGACTTTTAAGTATGATTAGAACCCTTGCCGGCGTTACCCTCACCATAATCGTTATATACGGCGGTATTAAGGCGGCTCCCCTTCTCCTTGGGCCTGATATACGTGTAGACACACCCGAAGAAGGACAGGCCGCACCTGACGGCTTTGCCACCATCTCAGGAACCGCCGTACACACCCAAGAACTCACCTTAAATGGTGCCCCCTTCCTCATTGATGAAAAAGGTCGTTTTGCCACCACTATTTTGGTACCACCTGGGGGCGCTATACTTACCCTATCCGCGACCGATCGCTTTGGCCGTGAGTCAAGCGTTACGCGCACCGTATTTGTTCCCTAACCTCTATTCCTATGGCACTAAAGAAATCAGCAGCTAAGAAAGCACCTAAGAAAGCAGTTCCCTCTTCTGACGAAGTATCGGACAAGTCATCCCAAGCTCGTTCTATTGAACTAGCAATTAAGGAAATCAAAACTAAGTTTGGTGACGAAGCCATCATGACGTTTGGTGCTGGGAAACCTGCAGCCATTCCTTCTATCTCAACTGGCTCCATTGGACTTGATGCGGCACTTGGTGTGGGCGGACTTCCCTGCGGACGTATCATTGAAATCTTTGGTCCTGAGTCATCTGGAAAAACGACACTTGCTTTGCACTCCATTGCAGAGGCACAAAAGAAAGGAGGTATTTGTGCATTCGTTGACGCAGAGCACGCACTTGATCCTGAATATGCCCGAAAGATTGGCGTGAAGCTTGAAGAATTGCTTATCTCTCAGCCAGACACCGGAGAGCAGGCCCTGGAGATTGTGGAGTCACTCGTGCGTGCTAACTCAGTCGCCA
>CAYRRU010000018.1:0-4623 GCA_964426785.1 uncultured Candidatus Saccharibacteria bacterium
TGTGGGCTCCTTTCATGATAGGATGTGCTTACAAAAACCATGTCTAAGAAACGAAACGGTCTTAAAGATTTGCTTCACGACCCCCACCCAGTCATGCGTCTTGCGTACATTACGGGCGGTATCGCCCTTACTGCAGTTGGACTCACGCTTCTGTGGGTTGCATTTGCTCCCGCACCCGACTTTGAGTCGTTTTTGAATCGTAAGATCGCTCTTTCAACAAAGATCTACGACCGAACCGGTGAGGTGGTTTTGTATGACCTCAACACCGATGTTCGTCGTACCACCGTCCCACTAGAAAACATCTCTCCTTTTGTGCAGAAGGCAGCAATTGCCATAGAAGACGATAAGTTTTATGAGCATAGCGGCGTGCGTCCTCTCGCCATTCTTCGCTCCATGCTCGTGAACCTAAAATCCGGTGCATACACCCAAGGAGGTTCCACCATCACTCAACAAGTGGTGAAACTTACTGTGCTCACAGGTGAAAAAAGCATAGTGCGTAAGGTGCACGAGTGGTTTCTTGCCTGGAAGTTGGAGAGTAAATACACCAAGGATCAGATACTTGAAATGTATCTCAATGATGCACCCTATGGAGGAAGTATTTATGGTGTTGAAGCCGCAAGCCGTTCCTTTTTTGGCACAAGCGCGAAAGACATAACGCTCGCAGAAGCTGCTTATCTTGCGGCCCTTCCCCAAGCTCCTACCTACTATTCCCCCTACGGCAATAACCGCGAAGCTCTTGATGCGCGGCAAGGTTTGGTGCTTGAACGCATGAAGACTCTCGGCTACATAACCGCTGAACAATATGACGAGGCGAAGAATGAAGTCGTTACATTCAACCCTCAACAAGACAGCTCCATCATCGCGCCGCACTTCGTCTTCTACATCCGTGAGCTTCTTGAAGAGAAGTATGGGGCTGACGTCGTAACGCAAGGGCTAAAAGTCATAACAACCCTTGATGCGGAGCTTCAGCACACCGCTGAATCTATCGTGTACCAGTATGCTCTTGAGAACGAGAAGAGATTCCGCGCATCAAACGCTGCCCTTGTTGCTATTGATCCCAAAACAGGGCAGATTCTTGCGTTAGTTGGCTCCCGCAATTATTTTGACCCAGCCATTGATGGAAACTACAACGTTGCGCTTGCTGAGCGACAACCAGGCTCTTCGTTTAAACCTTTTGTATATGCTGCAGCGCTTGCAAAAGGTTTTACTCCACAAACAATTGTCTTTGATGCTCCCACACAGTTTTCAACTGCTTGTGCGCCATCAGACAACTTCAACCACACAGCTCCTTGTTACGCACCGGGCAACTATGATGACAAGTTCCGAGGCGCAATGACCTTTACTACAGCGCTTGCTCAATCCATTAACGTTCCTGCAGTGAAGGCTATGTACTTGGCGGGCGTGGATAATGTGATTGACCTTGCAACACGTGCTGGGATCACAACCCTTTCCAGTATTCCAAAGAGTGGCCGCTCACTTGCACTTGCGCTTGGAGCGGGTGAGGTGCGCCTGCTTGATCTCACGAATGCGTATGCAACTTTTGCAAACAACGGCGTGTACAACAAAGCGACTGGCATACTCCGTGTTGAGGACGCCAAAGGAAAGCTTCTTGAGGAGTACACACCAGACCCTAAAGACGCGGTTGATCCGGGCGTTGCGCGCGACCTTAACTGGATGCTTTCAAACAATGATGCGCGTCAACCAGAATATCCCCCAAACAACCCCTTCTATTTCCCAGGATTTGATGTTGCTGCCAAAACAGGAACGACAAACGAATACCGTGACGTGTGGACTGTTGGATACACTCCAACGGTCGCGATAGGTGTGTGGGCTGGAAACAATAACAACTCTGCAATGGTGCGAGAAATCGCAGGATATGTTGTTGCCCCTATGTGGAACGCGGTAATGCAAGAGGCGCTACGCAAATACCCGCAAGAGTACTTTGGAGAGCCTCGTGGCATCCCTGAGAACGCACCTCCTGCGCTTCGCGGCGTGTCCTCTGGTCCTTCTGGTACCCACGACATCCTCTATTGGGTAAACAAAGACAATCCACTTGGTGGCGGAACGTCTCAAAGCGACGGCCAGTTCCCATACTGGGAGTATGGCGTTAATTTCACCGGACAACCTGCACCCAACATGACACCCGGCCCCGACGGACTATTACACGAAGTTATACCTCCTGGCGTTCTTGAAACTTTGCCTGGTTTTGAAAACGAAAATACTACCGGATCTCCTGCACCGTAATACCTTGTTGTAGTAATCGTTCTTGAACTTCAGAAAACTTTAGTACAAGAGCTGACTTTACAAGTGGTGGTACCGAAAGTGACAAGACACCGTCACTTATTTTTATATGCTTTGGCTCTACCTCTATACCTGTTGCTTGCTTCACCGTCTCCGCGCACGTTCTACGAATTTCTGCCTCGCGGATACCGGGAATAGGGTGATTCTTCAGTAGGTCCGTGAGTGATTTCATAGCAAGCTACTGATTCATTGGCATCACCAAGTATAAGAATGATGCGTCCCCCACTCCTCGTATGACCAACGGGCGCCCAATACCACTTGCAGAGAGGGTTAGGCTTTCTGCAGTAATAAGCGATATCGGCGCAGAGAGATAGCGATGATTAAATGCGAGCTCAATCGTTTCCCCACTCACCGAAGCCGGCATATGCTCTGATGTTTCTCCAACATCGTTATTGCGCGCGGTGAGTGAAAGCTTTTTCTCAGCTCCTGACACAGTGAGACGCACCTTCTGGAAGGTGTCCGAGAATATAACCGTTCGTTTAAGGGCTCCTTCAAAATCTTTTCGTAACACGGTCGCCTCTGAAACAAAACTTTTGGGAATGATTTGTGCGTAGTCAGGGTATGTTTGAGTAACCAGGCGCGTCGTCACAATCCCTGTATTCCATGAAAAAGCACACTGGTGTTCGTCCACCAATACTTCAACCGCGTCGTCCGGTATGGTCTGCACCACATCAAGCGCATTCTTTGCGGGAATAAGTATAGAAAACTGATCAATCTTTCCCTCAAGTGACACTTTCTTCTCGGCAAGACGGAATGAGTCGGTTGCAACAGCCTTCAGCATTCCTCCTTCAAAGGAAACAAGGACGCTTGCAAGTTCAGGACGAACGGTTGAGGTTGATGCACAGGACGCAACTGAAGAAACGAGGGTGCGTAGAGACGCACCAGGAAGCGAGAATTTGACCTTAGGACTGTCGGGGAATGGGAGTGTAGGGAAATCTTCAAACGGAAGGGTCTTCATGGTACTACGGCCCATTTCGCTCGTAATAACGACTGTCTCTCCTGCGTACTCAAGTGATACGGACCCTCCTCCTGAAAACGATGAGGTCATTTCCCGTAGCGTGCTTGCTGGAAGCACCACGACGCCAGGCGTTCGGATATCTCCCGCCACCTTCAAATCAATTCCAGTCTCAAGGTTTGTGGCTCGCAACTTAATACCGTCGTCCCCTGCAACAATCGCAATTCCTGCGAGTACGGGCAATGTTGCTGATCGTCGTTCTGCAAAACGAGACGCACTCCCCACAGCGTATGCGAATTCTTTCTTATCTACAGTGATGATCATACAAAGCTCAGTATTATTAGGGCTGTGGATACGGGGAAAACCTCTCCATAGCTATAGTATACGCCTCCAAAAAGGAGGGAAGAAAAAGGAGAAGGTGTTAGTGGGGCTTTGAATAGGCACATGTTTAGTGGGGATAGGGTGAAGCGAGAAATACTTGTTCCCTCTACGTTAGACTCTTCTACCCTTTCTATGCCCACCTTGTGCAAGTACTTTTCCATACGTTATCCACCGACTTATACCAAGAGGCTGCGAATATCTTGGATTTCTTTTGCAAGTTCTGCGTCCGTTACTACCTCTCGCTTTACCTTCTCGCACGAGTGAATGACCGTGGTGTGGTCGCGACCACCAAGCTTAGTGCCTATTGTTGGGTACGACACACTGAAATCTTCACGAAGGATGTACATAATCACCTGGCGCGGGCGCACCACTTCCCTTCTGCGGGTCTTCTCATAAATACTTTCCTCATCAATACCGTAGAACTCAGCAACCTTAGACACCACATGCTTTACGGACACGGTCTTTGTTGGTCTTGAGAAAGAACGTAGTGACTGTTTAACCTCAGCAATATCTGGAGGAACACCCTTTACCTGTGTGTGACACACAATAGAGTTAATAACTCCTTCAAGCTCACGGATATTTCCTGAGATTGATGTGGCTACAAACTCAATAACCTCGTCTGAGAGCATGACGCCGTTTGCTGCCGCCTTCTTTCGCACAATAGCCATGCGTGTTTCAGCATCCGGCTCTCCAATATCAACGGTCATACCAGCCAAGAACCTACCTTTGAGGCGGTCAGCAATATCAGGAATAGAAGCGGGTGCACGGTCAGAGGAGAAAATAATCTGCTTGTTGTTGTCATGGAGGGCGTTAAAGAGGTGGAAGACCTCTTCCTGAGTCTTTTCACGCTTCGTGAAGAACTGAACGTCGTCCATGATCAAAAGATCGTAGTGTCGGTACTTATCTTTGAAACGATTAGCAGTTCCGTTTTGAATAGCGTCAGTGTATTCGTTACCAAATTGCTCAGAAGAGAGGTAGTAGACCTT
>CAYRRU010000018.1:4723-10692 GCA_964426785.1 uncultured Candidatus Saccharibacteria bacterium
TGCACAATCCCATCCTCAATTTTTACAATAGAACTGTCACGGAACCAGGTATTAAAGTTTGCGGGAGAAATAGAGAGCTCAACCTGCGCAAGCACGTGTTCCCAGAGTTCATGCGGATCAGAGCGGTTCATCGTCGTCGTATTATACGCGTCCTGGGGAAAGGCGGAAGCGCCCATTTTCTTGCTTTTGGAGGGTCGTACTGGTACTATCCTGTGGACAACTATGCCAAAGCGCACCTACCAACCAAAGAAGCGAAAGCGCGCGAAGACCCACGGTTTTCGCGCTCGTGGCGCTACCCCAGGCGGCAAGGCAGTTCTGTTGCGCCGTCGCCGAAAAGGCCGCGCCGCACTCACTGTTTAGCATGATTCCCCGTCGCCTACGTCTCTCCCGAAAGGATTTTGAGAGCGTGACGAGCGGGAAGGGTTTAATGCGGGCTACCAGCCCGCATTTTGCTGTTTCCTATGGCCCAGCAGAGCCCATCAGTGGCTGTGGGGTGATTGTGGCAAAGAAGGTGGAGAAGAGCTCCGTGAAGCGCCACCTTCTCAAGCGCCGTATTCGCGAAGTGCTCAAAGCACACGCTTCCCCTTCCGAGGTACTGATTGTCTACGCTCGCCCGGGAGCCCAAACCCTTACTTTTGATGAAATCTCACACGAGTTAGCTACGCTTATAGAGCGCACACGACAATAATCTGATACTCTACGAAGCATGTTTGAATTCTTCCACCAAGTTCTCTATATTCCGATTTATAACTTACTCATTTATCTTGTTGGGGTGCTTCCCGGTGCTGATGTTGGGCTCGCAGTCGTTATCGTTACGCTTGTCGTAAAAGCGATAACCTTTCCTCTTTCAATGGCGGCACTCAAGACTCAGGCCGCCATGAAGCGCATTGAGCCTAAGCTAAAAGAACTAAAGGAGCTTCACAAAGACGATAAGCAGAAGCAGGCAGAGACCATGTTTGCTCTTTATAAGGAACACAATGTGAAGCCGTTCTCAAGCATCCTTACGATGCTTATCCAGATTCCGGTATTGATTACGCTGTATATGGTTTTCTACCGAGAGTCTATGGACACGGTGAATGCGGGACTCCTCTACCCTTTTGTGTCTGATCCAGGCACATTCTCTGCCCTATTCCTTGGTTTCTTCGTGATTGCAGGGCACAACATTATTCTTGCGGTACTCGCCGCAGCGACCCAGTTTGTGCAGGCATACTACGCAATTCCTGTTCCACCAAAGGGGCTTGTGGTTGGAGAGGCTCCTACAAAGGAAGCGATGGGGGCTGAGTTTGGTCGCGCGATGGCGATACAAGCGCGCTACATCCTTCCTCTTGTTATTGGAGCGGTTGCCTATACGTCTGGCGCCATCGCCCTCTACTTCATAACCAGCAACTTGGTAAGCATCTTCCAGGAATTTATTGTGAGAAAGGAAAAGATACGGGACGTCGTTTCTGCGTAAAGCAAAAAGCCGGGACTTGATCCCGGCTTTTTAAATGTCGTATGCCCAGAGCGAGCCGTCGACTTTGTTCTTAAACGTGAGCACATCAGCGTTTCCATCTAGTGTAAGTCCAATCATATCTATTGATGCGTCCCCTGCTGAAAATGGATCAACCACGAGTGTTGCAAAGCGCCCTTGCATATCAATACGCCACAGACGGTCGGTGAACGAAACTGCTCCTTGGTACCAGTCATCAGGAAGCGTTCCTACATATGTGCGAGGGATACCGCAGTATATGGCCCGGCTATCAGGCGTCCACGCACACTTCTCGGTAAGGGTGGCAAGCGGGAGTGCTGTTGCGGTGTTGGTGTCTAGATCAAGAACAGAAAGGCGTAGAGTACGGTCCTGTACGTAACTAAAGAGGACGAGTTTTCCTGATGGGCTAGGAAGAATACTGAGACCGCGGAAGGGACCCACAATGCGCGTGAGAGCGCCTGAAGAAGACACGGTGAATCCGTACCCATCCAACTGAGAAGAGGCTTTGGTGTGGACCATATAAGGTCCGTTAGAGAGGTGCGCGGTGATGTTTGCGAGTGTTGAGGAGAATACGGTACGGGAGTTTGTACCGTCAGGGCGAGCGGCCGTGCCTACGGACCCGTTTGCGCTAGAGAGAAGAGTGAACACGGTTGAAGTTCCGCTCACAAGCACTTGCTGTAGCCCCTGTTCAAGGGTGTACCCTCCGTCACCGTTTGCCGGAAGCGCATACGTGCTAATGCGCTCATCAGAACTATCGCTGGGAAGGAATCGAGCGAAGGCAAGAGACCCGTCAGAAAGCCACGAAGCTTCCTGAATACCAGGAATGGTGCGGTTTGAAATACGCTCCAGTGTTCGCTCATGGAATCGGTATGCGTATACGTTTCCACTTGCTCGGTCTATGTATCTGATTTCTGTGTCGCCCGGGAGTATTTGTGCGGGACTGGTGGAGGAAGTTGCAGGGAGCGCTTTTGAAGGGAGTGCGATGGCGACTGCGCCTGTTGCAACATAGCTGTCGGTAATGCGGATGAGACGTGGCGCCACTTCCTCACCTGCTGGGACAGGACCACTCTCTCCAGGCGTCTCCCCTGCTCCAAGAGGCACGTCGTCAGACGAGCCGAAAGACACTCCGTCCGTCACATCAAGAGTCGCTTCGTTTGGTGCAATGAAGAAGTAGTACACCGCAACTCCAATACCGAGGAGGAAGATGATGCTGGCGATGATGATGAGAGTGCGGCGCATACTTAATGGGTTTGCACGTATTGGATAATGCCTGAAACTATTTCATCTTTAATACACTTCTCTTGGGTCGGACCAAACGTGTCTGGATTTTTAGGATCGCCTAGACACTTCTCCCCTGATGTGGACGCTTTTGCGTCTGCTTGAGCGACACAGCTGGCCTGCCCCGCTGGGTTATTTGAGCCTCCTGCAGAAACTAAGCAGCTAGTATATGAAGCAAACACACTACTTGCCTCACCAATCAAACAAAGTTTTTGAGACGGCTCTGCGTTCGGGAAACCACACTTTGAAAGTACTATATTTATAATTGTCTCAACCCCTTGAGCGGTAAGTCCAAGTGCGCCTCCAACAGCGTTAGCAGCTGCAGCGAGCTCCGCTGATACTGCGGCTTGAGCTGCCGCCGCAAGCTTTTGACCCACACACTTCTGGTTCTCGGCAGACAAGTCAGGAATACAACTGGAAGCAAGAGCAGTTCCAGCGTCTACAAGATCTCTAGAGCACGCGTCAAGCTTCGCGGGGTCGTGTCCAGCGGCCTTTGCGCAACTTAGATATGTGGATTGAAGCTTTTCAGCGCCACTATTAACACAGGCGTTTGTTGTTACGCCACAAGCAGCAGCAATGTCTTCTGCTGTCGATTGGGCGGTGGAAGCTCCCAAACTACCAGTTGCTGGCTTGTCCTGCTTCAGTGCCGCAACACCAAAATCAAGGGTGAGAATCTTTGGGTTAATGATGGTGAACACAATCACTGGAGAGAGTACCAAAAGAAGTCCCAGCACCGCGCCCTGTACCAAACTACGAGCCTGCTCGTTCTCCGAAATACTTCCCTTGTTCGTCATGAAAAGAATGCCTGCACGAATTATTTGAAGCACGGCGATAGCAGCTGCAGCTCCAATACAAATCTTGTAGAGACTGTTAAGAAACACGGTCATTGTGGCCGCGTTGCCTCCTTCGGCAAGCCCTGGAAGGCTGGTTAGCGGAACAAACTGCCCTGCCTCAGCGGCGAATACGAAAAGAGGCGTGAGAAGCACAAAGGAAAGAAGCAGGAAATATTTCATACGCTATAGTCCGAATATACCAAGAGGTTTAAGCTCTCCAAACCGCACACCCAAAGACGTGTTAGCGGACTGCAGATTTTCGGTACGCTGAGCTTGGGCGGTTAGAAGAGCAGACCCTGCCCCGCTGCCAGTAGCTCGTACTGTAATATCATCATCCCCACCACCAGCAACGGAATTCACTGCCCACGATACCAAGGGGCGCGTTGCGAAGTGATACGGAACCATGCGGAACGTTTCCTCATCATCTCCCATCGTTATGGATCCTGCATACGCAAGGTCAAAGAGGGGCCCCAAAAGTGGATCGTTCCTATATATACGAATGAAGGGGTCTACTGGAGCCACAGTGGTCTGGGCCTGCGCTACTACGCTACTATCCTGCGTTGATACTGTTACCGACACATCGGCATCTCGATACCGAACAGGTGCGGTAGCAGAAAGGACTGAGCGACCAATACCGGAAGAAGACTCAAGTACCTGGTCTCCCATGCGCCACACATACACCAAACTACCGGCTGGAACGAGCGCCCCTGCACTGGTGCGAATATCAGGAACCGCAACAAGTCGCACCCTACCCTCAGACGCCACCAACCCAGAACCTTGATAGAAAGGGTGTGTGGTTGAGGTGGGTTCAACAACAAGGGAAACATCGGCTGGACGAATAACTGCCTGTTTTGTGTACGTCTGGCCGTTAGCAGTAACTGACACACTTATTGTTGTGCGTTCACCCGGGCCCCCCACTCGCACATACGCAGTCACCACTCCTGTTCCTCGCTCAACAACTGCCCCATTCACCGAGACAACAACTGAACTTGAAGACAGTTCTACTACCGTGCTGCGGATAGTCACTGCCACTGTTTGGTATGGCTTTGGGTACTCAGGACTTAAAGAAATATCTACTGGAGTTACTCCCACACCCTGAGCATACGCAGGAAGCGCCACCACAAGGGAGCCAAAGAGAAAGATTAAAAGAAACGCACGTAACATAACAACAGTATAGCCCGCAAGAGCCTGAATGGGAGCACCAGCATGGGTATTCCTATTTCTTCACCGGCTTTGCAGTTTCCGCCTTGGCAACCGCATTTTCCTTGTCTTCCTTTCGGGACTGCGCGATTAGTACCATGGTGGTGATGGTGGTTGCTGGCACGAAGCCACCAAGAATAGGAAGCAATCCTGCCAAAAACTCAGACATAAACCCCATAATGAGCGTGGTCATTTTCTTGCCCGCAGCCCTTCCACTGAAGAAATTCACACCCACAAGAGCAAACCATAGTGTCAAAGAAACGAATGAAAATATGGACAGAATAGAGCCAAGTGCAGGCAAAGGGCCAATGAGTAACCCGAGAAGATCAACACACACACTAAAGCCAACCATCATGAACCCCGTCACCATGCTGATTCGCTCGGTGTGCTCTCCCATATGTTAGGTACCCTCCCCTTCCATACGCTCCTTCTCTTTTTGAATAGCAAGAAGCTGAGACGGATCGGATGTGATGATCTGGTCTTCTGTGTAGGAAGCAACAATTTTAATAGCCACATGCTTGAGGCCTGCAAAGAAGAGACCTTCTCCGACACCCGACTCAAGAAGTAGATACTTCTCCTCGTCGGTCAGGTTAAAAGTTTCTTTGAGCACATCAATAGTTGTTGGTGACTGCTTGAGCAACAACTGAATAGAAGAGTTGGTGAGAATTGGTCTTCCGTATGGAGAGCGAAGGAAGTCTTCAACGTCTTGTGTGATGGTGGCCACACCCAAGTAGTATTTGCGTCCGCGCTTCGCAAGAGAATAGAGGAAACTTGCCGTGTCGTCTGATTTCATCATCCACCACGCCTCGTCAATCACAAGCAAACGCTTCTTGAGTTCATGACGCACCGCATTCCAAATGAAGTGCGTAACGATGTACATCGCAACAGGCTTCAGCTCGTCCTCCATGTCACGCACAGAGAACACAATGAATTGCTTGTTGATATCAACGTTTGTTGGCTGGTTAATGAAGCCAGACCACGTTCCGTGCGTGTATTTAGAAAGGCGCTGGACCAGTGATTCACTCCCCTCCATACCCGACAACACGCTTTCAAAGTCTGAAAGGAGTGGTGGTTCAAGTCCGGTGAAGTCAGCGTCTCCAGTGATGTCTTTGAGCGCATATGTCTCAGTCACTGCGCGGTCAACGATCGCGTCTTCTTCAGGTGTAAGTCCTCCAAGCATGATGCGGAAG
>CAYRRU010000019.1:0-4835 GCA_964426785.1 uncultured Candidatus Saccharibacteria bacterium
ATACTCCGTTACAAGCGCAAGATACAACGACATATCAACACTAGCGTCGCGCGCAGTAGATACGGCTTCCAGCGACTTCCCTGCGCGGCCTTCATGTAGTGCAGATACGAGGTCGGAAACTAGTTTGCGCTTCGGCGCTCCCGTTGCCTTCTCTGCCTCTTCAAGACTCAACTTCTTGTCTACGGACACAGATAGTGCTTTCTCGAGCACCGATAGTGCGTCACGATATGAACCGTCCGCAAGGAACGCAAGAAGGTCGGCAGCTTGAGGGTCAATGGTGTATCCTTCTTTCTTTGCTACTGATGTCACAAGTTTGGCGAGTCCATCGCGTGTTGGTTTCTTAAAGGTAAACACCTGACAGCGTGACTGCACGGTCTCTGGCACCTTCTCAAGCTCAGTTGTCGCGAGAATGAAAATGACATGTGCCGGAGGCTCTTCAAGGGTTTTCAGAAGCGCATTCCACGCACTCTTTGAGAGCATGTGTGCCTCGTCCAAAATGTAGACCTTGTATGCTGATTCAAAGGGTAGTGTATAGACATTTTCAATAAGCTCTCGGATGTTATCAACGCCAGTATTTGACGCAGCGTCAATTTCATAGAGATCTTTATCCGACGTTTTGAGCTCGTGCGCAAAAATGCGTGCAATAGAAGTCTTACCAAGCCCACGCGACCCAGCAAACAAATACGCGTGTGCAACTTTCTCAGTAGCAATTGTTTCCGCAAGTGCGTTGGTCACCTGATCTTGTCCCAAGACCTCTTTGAACGACTGCGGACGGTGTTTTCTATAGAGTGACTGGTGTGCCATTACGTGCGAGTGTATCACGAAAAATCGCCTAGCCCCCGGAGGGTCTAGGCGGTTCTTTTTCAAGTGTTTGAACGAGCGCTCTCGTAAACAGGGCAGCTAAAAGCCACTCGTTTCTACTCGAAACGTCCGTGCGCGCTTTAGTTCGGAACATCCTCAGAAGCTCCTTGAGCTCGCTCAAGGACGTACCTGCCGCTTGAATGCGGCGAATTGCCGCCGAGAGCGCCGAGGGGTCCGTCTTAAATGTACAGTCAAAATTGGTAGGCATGTCATACCCCTCTTGTTTGTGTCGAACCACATCCTATCAGTGATTCCTATCCCTGCAACAGCCCGCTCTTCAGAATTATCTCCTCAATCTGCTTAGCACTCTGTGCCTCCATTAGCTCTCCACGTAGCTCACCTGCGCCACTAAATCCTGTAACGAACGCTTTGATGTGTTTCTTAAGAATATGAAAAGACTTAGAAGGGCGCATCTCTTCAAAATACTGCGCAAGTGTTATGAGTGCGTGCAAGCGCTCTGAAAGTCCTACGTCAGTGCGTCCCGTAAACAGCCACGGGTTTCCAAAGATTGCACGCCCGAGCATGACCCCGTCCGCACCACTCTCATTAATCTTTACGCGCGCGTCTTCAAGATCGGTAACGTCACCATTGCCGATAATAAGTGTTTCTGGAGATAACTCATTGCGCAGTGCCACAATTCTCGGCATGAGCTCCCAGTGTGCTGGAACGTTAGACATTTCTTTGCGCGTACGCAGGTGCACGGTGAGGGCGTCAGGCTGTGTCTTAAGCACTGCAGGAATCCATGTATCAATTTCCTGCTTGTTGTATCCAATCCGCGTCTTTATAGACACGCCCATATGCTTCTTCCCTGCGTCTTCAATACCGGCTCTCATAGCGGCCACAATATCCGTCACTTTCTCAGGCGTCTTCATCATCGCGGCACCTGCACCTTGTTTTTCAATAGATTTATCAGGGCATCCCATATTGATATCAACGCCATCAAATCCGCGCTCTCCTGCAAGTCGTGCCGCATACCGCACCATGTCGGGTTTTGATGAGAAGAACTGCGCAACAATGGGATGCTCGTCTTCCGTATAAAGGAGATCTCGCACGAGTGGGTTCTCGGCGTCTTGCATCTTTTTCATCTCCCTTGTGTGGTAAAGGCCATCCGCTGACACAAACTCGCTCCACATCACATCAGCTGACTGATGCTCGGCTATGAGCTTTCTATATGCAGGATCAGTCACGTCCGCCATAGGAGCAAGAACGAAAAAGGGCCTCTTAAGGCCAGTCCAAAACGATTCCATAAAAACACCTTACCGCAGAGATTTAGTTCTGACTATTCCCCTCGACGCTTTATATATACCTTCCCTTCAAAGCGCAGATCAACGTAGGCCAGTTGTCCGTCGGAAAGATTGAGTGAGGGGAACGAACTGGCGGCAAGGGCAGCTGATTTCTCTTCGTCTCCAAGGATGTACGTGATGCGTGTTCCCTGTGGCGTATACAAATCAGCTTCGTCGTCACGAATTTCTATCGACACAATACTTACATTCAGTGCCCGCATTGCCTTCACAAACCGCAGTGCATCCGGTATGCGCTCAGCACCCACCACATGAGCACGTAGTGGGGTGCCATCGTCGTTATTCTCAGACTCAAGTTGCGCGTATATGCGCAGACTACTTGGATCTATGTTTTGCTCGGGCACAACATCCATAACTGACGCCGCTACCGTATCCATTTCAACGGGTGCACTTTTGGCCATAGTAGGCAGGCTCGCAATCTCACCGAAGATAAGCCCTTCAGCATCAGCGTCATAACAGTTGCCGGCTGCGTCTGCCGTTACACCGCACCAAACAAAGGCTGAAGCGCGCAGAACGGTGCGTACATGAATTTCCGTAAAGCTGGTACGCGATATAGAGACCGCTGAAATATTTGGATAGGAGCGTAATACCGAAGCACGTATTGAGGACTCAGGGAATATGAAAATAGAGTTCCGGGGGAGCACATACCCGTACGTGCCCTCTAGAGAACGCTCTGCAATCTTTTGCACCGCTTCTGCTTCTGGACCTTCTGCCGTAACTGATGAAATACGCACGGGCGCCTGCCACATGCCGTACACAGCGGCAACAATCAAAAGCGAACACACGACACCAAGCACAATAAAAAATACTTTCTTATTCTTCTTGCGCTTTTCTTTAAGCGACTCGCGCTTACGGACGACAGGAGCGGGAGCGCTCCTTGTGTCACGCCGGACGTCCCAGGATCTCTTTACCGACATACGGGACAAGCGCAGCAGGCACACGAATAGTGCCGTCCTCCTGCTGATAATTTTCAATAATAGACACAAGAATGCGTGGCGTTGGAATAGCGGTTGAGTTGAGTGAATGTGCAAACTGCATCTTGCCCTCCTCATCCCTGTACCGAATATTCAACCGACGCGTCTGGAAGTCGTGGAAGTATGACGCAGAACTAATCTCGCGGTACTTCTTCTCCCCCGGCACCCACAATTCAATGTCGTATTTCTTTACCTGACCTAATCCCAAATCCCCGCCGCAGTTTGCAACAGTGCGATACGGAATCTGGAGGAGTTCAATGAGTTCTTCGGTATTGCGATTCAACCACTCGTGCATCGCTACCGACTCGGCGTGATCCGCCTTACAAAGCACCACCTGCTCCCACTTAAAGAACTCATGGACGCGAATGAGTCCACGTACATCCTTGCCGTGGCTTCCAGCCTCGCGTCTAAAGCATGGCGAGAAGGCGAGGAACTTCACGGGTAGTGTCTTCATATCAATCGTCTCATCCATGTAGTACCCCATGGTGGCGACTTCAGCAGTGCCCGCTAGATACTCTCCATCTTGTGTCTTATACAAATCCTCCTCGCCCTGAGGCAAGTAGCCAGTACCCATAAACGTTTCCCTGCGCACAAGCGATGGAGCTAGGAGTGGCTCCATGCCTTTTGCGGTGAAATGCTTGAGCGCCAGTTGCCACACTGCATTAGAGAGCAACACACCATCTCCACGAAGGAAGTAGCCACGGAAGCCGGCAACTTTTGTCCCCCGCTCAAAGTCAGCCATACCAAGAGAAGTCATGAGCTCAACATGATCTTTAAGTGGGAACGTAAACTCAGGAATATCTCCCCAAGTCTTCACCGGTTGATTGTCTTCGTCTGACTCGCCTTCAGGCACCGTCATGTCGGGGATGTTCGGAACTGACAACATGAGCGCCTGCCATTCCTTCATGACTGTTTGGTGCTTCTCATCTAATTCAGCCAACCCCTCCTTCACGTGGCGCATCCCTTCAATAAGTTTCGTGCGCTCGTCTCCCTGGGCACGGGTGATAACGGATGACATGCGGTTCTGCTCAGCACGCTTCTCATCCATCTGCTGACGCAGGGTCTTGCGCTCGTCATCAACCTCTAGCAATCGGTCAATGTCTACGGTAATGCGCTTCTTAAGCGCACCCGCCTTTATCACCTCTTTATTCTCCCGAATGAAATTGATATCGAGCATAGGACTATAATAAATGAAGCATAGTATGGACGGCGACCTCCGACAACTCCTCCCAAAGGACTACCCACGCAGCCTTCTCCAGATTCCTCAGGTTCCGGAGCATTTATGGCTGCGCGGAACACTTCCCCCACCTGGCTCTAAACTTCTTGCGGTTGTGGGTTCTCGTGCCCAGACACCCTACGGAAAGCGCATAACCCGCGACCTAGTGAATGGTCTTACAGGCTACCCCATCTCAATTATCTCGGGCCTTGCTCTTGGAACCGATGCCGAAGCGCACCAGAGTGCTCTGGACGCAAAGCTGCACACCGTTGCCGTACTTGCTTCAGGCATTGGGGATGCTGCTATTGGTCCGCGCGCTAACTTCACGCTTGCGCAAGAGATTCTGAGTGCAGGTGGCGCTCTTCTCTCCGAAAGTCCTCCTTCGTACACACCGTTCCCTTCAGACTTTCCAAAACGTAACCGGATAGTGGCAGGACTTGCAGATGCAGTCCTTGTGATAGAAGCAGGAGAGCGCTCAGGCAC
>CAYRRU010000019.1:4935-10210 GCA_964426785.1 uncultured Candidatus Saccharibacteria bacterium
CTTAAAACCCTTATTACGCTTGAGCTACGAGGCGTACTCAAAGAGCAATTTGGAAAATGGCACAGAGTCTCTTAGACACCCACTGCTTGACCATTCTATATATAGTGCGGTATGAGTAGCCTACGCGACATACATTAAAGGAATGGCCAAAAAACTTCTCATCGTTGAATCGCCTGCAAAGGCGCGCACCATACAGCAGTACCTCGGAAAGGAATTTGAGGTGCTTGCTTCTGTGGGCCATGTTCGTGATCTTCCTAAATCAAACAAGGACGCTGTTGATATTGAGGGCGGGTTTATCCCCCGCTACGTGGTTTCTCCAGAAAAGCGGGACGTCATTGATAAAATTCAGACGGCTGCAAAGAAAGCGGACTTCGTCTACCTTGCGACGGACCCTGACCGCGAAGGAGAAGCGATTGCCTGGCACATCAAAGAAGCGGTGGGTCTGAAGAAGCCTGAACGTGTGGTATTCCACGAAATTACCAAAGACGCCGTTCTTGAGGCACTTGGACACCCTCGCGCAATCGATGAGAACCTTCGCCAGGCACAGGAAGCACGACGCGTGCTTGATCGTATTGTGGGATACGACCTGTCAGGGCTTATTTGGAAGAAGGTCCGCTACGGACTCTCCGCAGGACGCGTGCAGTCCCCGGCTCTTCGTATCCTCGCTGAGCGAGAGCGTGAGATTAAGGCATTCGTTCCGGAAACATTTTACGTACTTGATGCCGTCTTTAAAGCAAAGGGTGGTTCGTTCCCTGCGCACTGTGTAGAAGAGCCAACAGATCCTAAGCAGGCAGAACGTATTGTTACGCTCGGTGAGAAAGCGCACTGGACCGTGGACGACGTCACTGAGCGCGCTGAGGACCGTAACCCGCGTCCACCTTTCACCACCTCAACACTTCAGCAAGCTGCTTCAACCCGTCTTGGTTTTTCTCCAAGTCGTACCATGCGTGCTGCTCAGAAATTGTACGAAGCAGGACACATTACCTACATGCGTACCGACTCGGTAACGCTCAGCAAGGACGCGGTTTCAAAAATGCTGGTCGCCATTGAAAAAGAGTTCGGCAAGGACTACGTTGAAGCACGCACCTACACGACCAAGAGCAAGAACGCACAAGAAGCACACGAAGCGGTGCGTCCTACAGAGCCCGGCAAAGTGCATGCTGGGTCAGCGGGTGACGAGCAAAAGCTGTATGAGCTTATTCGCAATCGCGCACTCGCCAGCCAGATGGCAAGTGCAAAAGTTCTGCGCACGAGTGTCAAAGCAAAAGCTGATGCAGACATTCCGCTCTTTTCTGCAAACGGCTCTCGCGTGATGTTCCCGGGATGGCTTGCACTTGATACCGCAAGTCGTGGCGAGGACACCGAGCTTCCTAAGCTTACGGCTGGCGAACCACTTACCGTTGTCACACTTGGAAGCCTAGAGAAGCAGACCGAACCACCAAACCGATACACCGAAGCGGGACTCGTTAAAGAACTTGAGAAGCGCGGTATTGGACGCCCTTCTACCTACGCGTCCATCATGAAAACCATTCAGGACCGTGGGTATGTGGAAAAAACGGGTCGTACCCTCACACCAACCGCAACCGGCATGGTGGTGTCAGGCTGGCTTGAAGAGCATTTTGCAGACTACATATCTGACTCCTTCACTGCACTCATGGAGGATGAACTTGATGAGATTGCTCGTGGTGAGCGTAAGTATGAAGCAACGCTTCGCGAGTTCTACACCCCATTCCAGAAAGCAGTGGCGTCCAAAGAAGATCTTCCAAAGGCCACATCACTTGGTAGTGTGCCTCCTGAATTTACCTGTCCGCTCTGCGGTGCTGCTATGGAGTTTAAGCTTGGTCGCGGGGGCATTTTCATGAGCTGTACCCGGTACCCTGAGTGTGAGGGTGCTCGCCAAGAAGACGGACTTGAGCTAAAGGCTGATGAGCCTATCGGTATACACCCAGACGGTGGTCATCCTATTTTCATAAAGACCGGTCGATTTGGTCCATATGTTGAAATGGTACTTCCACAGGAAGAAGTAGTAGCAGTTGAGGAAGAGGAGAAGCCAAAGAAGAAGTCACGCAGCAAGAAACCTAAGAAGGTAAAGGAGAACGCAAAGCGTGCAAGTATTCCTGCAGGAACCGATCTTGCAAGCGTTACCCTTGCTGACGCGGTGAAGTATCTTTCTCTTCCACGCACACTGGGTAATCACCCGCGCACCGGTGCTCCCATTCTTGCAAACACCGGACGGTTTGGTCCCTATGTCGCACACGACGGTGAGTTCCGTTCCATTAAGAAGGGCGACCCGTACACTATTACCCTTGAAGAAGCAGTGACATTAATTGATACACCCAAACAACCACCAAAAGGTGTTGAGATTGTGCAAGAGATTGGTAAGCACCCTAAGACCGGCAAAGCACTCGTGCTCTACAAATCAAAAGCAGGTCTCTTCCTTAAGAAAGGCCTTCGACGTATTTATTTGCCTGAGGATACGAAACCAGAGTCGGTGACTCCTGAAGTTGCTGCTGACTATTTGAAATGAGAAAACCGCCCTCCGTTTCCGGAAGGCGGCTTTTCTTTAGTCCCTCGCGCCCTTAGAGGTACACGGGCTCAGACGAAAGCGACGTAGCGTCGCCATAAAGAAACCACGACAACGATTCGGCGATCATGCGGACGTTTTGATCACCGACCCCAGCCATCACGATTTCCTTCCCTTCGCGCTTGAATCCTGCGATAAGCGCCACCGGCTCGTTAAGAGGTAGGGGCGTGAGGCGCGACCGCACCTCAATCACCCGCGTCCGCCCGGCCGTTCTTTGGACCACGCTGTCCACCGTTGAGCCTTGGGGAAATACTGCCCGCAAGACTTTCTCGGCCTCAAAAATGTTCATACGATAGCCCTCCTGGTCTGTGTCAGACTTTGCGAGTCGTCCTGCTAGGCAGTATGCTTGCTTTGTGACTACCGTCAAGGAAATCTTGGGTGCGATGCGAGATCCTCCACCTGAGGATCGGGCGCTTGTGGAGAAGGCATACACCTTCGCAGAAAGCGCACACAGCACACACAAAAGATACTCTGGTGAGCCCTATTTCATACATCCATCAGCCGTTGGAAAGCATTTGGCTGAGATGGGCATGGACGGCGCAACTATTGCTGCAGGACTACTGCATGACACTGTTGAGGACGGCGAGGTGACTATTGAACAAGTTGAGGAAGCGTTTGGCTCTGAAGTATCGTTTCTAGTTGATGGCGTTACCAAGCTCGGTCAACACAAATATCGCGGTGCCGAGCGCCATGCTGAGTCGCTACGACGACTTCTCGTAGCAACCTCAGCTGACGTGCGCGTGCTCATCGTTAAACTTGCCGACCGGTACCACAACATGACGACGCTGGAGCATGTGCCGCCTGAAAAGCAGAAACGTATTGCACTTGAAACACTTGAGATCTATGCACCACTCGCTGACCGTCTTGGTATAGGACGGCTGAAGAAAGATTTTGAAGATCTTGCGTTCCCTGCTATTGATCCGGATGCATATCAGCATGCGGTAGAGGTGCGAAAACTGAAGCGGAAGGAAAACGAAGCGGGGCTTGCACGCGCACAGAAGGAACTTCAACACGCCCTTGCACGAAGAGGCATGCGTGACTTCCGTACCGAAATCCGGGTAAAGGGGTTGTGGAGTTTGCATCAGAAACTGAAGCGTAAGGGAGACGATATCACGCGCATTCATGACATTGCAGCACTCCGCGTGATCGTCTCCTCTATTGATGACTGTTATCAGGCTCTTGGTACCGTTCACGCGCTCTGGAAGCCTCTACCGGGCGAATTTAAGGACTACATCGCCTTTCCGAAACCAAACGGATACCAATCGCTACACACGACCGTCCTTACGGGCGACGCAGGAGTGGTTGAAGTACAAATCCGCACTGAAGAGATGCACCAGCGCGCGCAGTTTGGTATTGCATCCCATATGTCATACAAACAGTTAGGAAAAGGTATTGAGAAATCAGCGAAGATAAATCAGAAAAAAGCGTTTGAGCGAGTTTCGCTCACGTGGATTCGCGATCTCATTCCTACACTACTTAACTTCAATAAGAAGCCGGCAGTTGTTACTCCAGCAGTTAAAGAGAAGAAGAACCAAAAGAAACCAGCAGAAAGTCCCCGTTGGCTTTCAGAACTCACCGAAGCGCACACCTCAATAGCTGAGTCTCAGGAATTTGTGTCAGGACTTAAGGAAGATTTCTTCTCACATCGCGTGTTTGTGTTTAGTCCAAAAGGAGACGTTATTGATCTTCCTATAAATTCAACACCTGTTGATTTTGCGTACGCGATACATAGTGAGCTCGGTAACCACATGAACGGCGCGAAAGTGAATGGAAAACTTGTTTCCTTTGATACGTATTTACGTAACGGAGATATTGTGGAAATTCTTGAGCGTCCTTCTGCAAAACCAACGCCCAAGTGGCTTGAATATGCTCGCACCGGTATGGCGCGCCGACATATTAGAAACGTACTAGAGGCTCAAGCGAGAGCTCTTGGCCAAGTTGATACCACAAACGCCAAAGGTGTGCGCAACGCAACCAACGTTCCGCGCAAAAAGAAGGGTACAAAAGCGCCTAAACGATAAAGTCTTTGACGGTGTAGAGGTCTTCCTCTTCAGTGTCTGTCACTTGAGTCGTGTTTGGATACACACTTGGAAGTGGGGCTTCAACAGCTTCGTTCTCTGCAACCACCTGTTGTGTTGCGATAGATGCTGCAATGTGTGAAAGGTCTTCAGGCGAGAAGAATTCAATCAACACACGTCCACCATTTGGTCTACTTTCAATGACCACGCGTGTGCCCAGTGTTTCGGTAAGCGACTTCTCAAGCTCCATCACCTCAGGTGTTTTGTCGTGCTTGCGGACCTTGTCGGTCGCGATACGGCGCGCTAACTGCTCCACCACACGAACTGATGTCTTTCTGAGCACCACATCTTTAAAGAGCGTCATCTGCTCCTCAGGGCGACTAGAGAGCATAAGAAGCGCACGTGCGTGACCTTCCGAGAGGTCTCGGTTAACGACGGCTTGCTGAATTTCTTCAGGAAGGGCAAGCAAGCGAATGGAGTTAGACACATACTCACGACTGCGACCCACTTTCGCACCAATCTCTCCATGCGAGAGACCAAACTCTTTTGCAAGCTGTCCAAGTGCTTTTGCGCGATCAATAGCATTGAGGTCCTCCCTCTGCAGGTTCTCAATGATTGCAAGCTCAAGCTTCATGTGGTCAGTCTGCTCGCCTGCCCGAATGACCACCGGCAC
>CAYRRU010000020.1:0-9479 GCA_964426785.1 uncultured Candidatus Saccharibacteria bacterium
GCCACCATGTCCACCTTGTTGAGGAAGACGATGAGCTTAGGCACACCCACCTGCTTTGCAAGAAGGATGTGTTCACGAGTCTGAGGCATTGCGCCGTCAGTTGCTGCAACCACAAGTACTGCGCCATCCATCTGGGCAGCACCGGTGATCATGTTCTTGATGTAGTCTGCGTGTCCTGGCGCATCAATGTGTGCGTAGTGACGGTTTGGAGACTCGTACTCTGAGTGGTGGAGGGCAATGGTAATACCACGCGCCTTTTCCTCTGGAGCGTTGTCAATGTTCTCAACCTTCTCAGCGCGGGCCTTGTAGCCCTTGTCAGAGTTGAGGTTAAGAACGTTCAAGATAGACGCGGTAAGCGTCGTTTTGCCGTGGTCAACGTGGCCGATGGTGCCCACGTTCATGTGCGGCTTGCTGCGATCAAATGCATCTGCCATACGTTCTAAAATTACTGGTAGCTAAGTTGTTAACTTGCCGCCGCGCCTGCCTGCTTTAGGCAGGCGACCAAGGCGTTGGCGGTATACCCGCGCAGCGACTTCTACCAGTTCCACCCTCTCTGTAGAAAGGGAACATTGAAAAGAGCGCCGTATCTCGCGTTATGTACTAAGGTACACGCTAGTTTGGGCGAGGTCAAGAACCAGTGGCCGGTTCTAGGATGAATTCACAGGTTGTAGTAGCAAAGGCGTAGCCAAGTTTAAGCGTTGCTACCCCATCCGTGAAGGAATGAGCCCCTGTTGGCGCCACGGCATCAGAATTCAAAGCCTTTATGACCTCAATCTTGGTCTTGGAGAAGGTTGGAGTCATCCAAAACTGGAAGAAATAGGTCTTTTTCTTATCGGCATACACGCTATAGGTGCCCGGTCCCTTACAGAAATCAAGGACTGCCTGGTCAGAATACTCCGTGAAAGGCATAACGGAGCGGAACGTCTCCGGATCAGCGTCCGGTATTTTCACCGTTGAAGTACTGAAAGATGACTTGAGGTATACCCCGCTCTCGTCCACAAAGGCAAACGCATCAATGGCACGTGCGCCAACTGGGATAGGAGTGTTTTTGGCCTCTTGGATGATCTGATCGGGCGTCACGGGCGGTTTTGGCTGACTTGATAGCCACCACACACCCACACCACCGAGAATAACGACTGCAACAATACCAACAGATAGTTTCCAGTTCATAGAGTCAAACGATATCACAGAAGACGTACAGACGGGATAGAAGTGTCACCACATACAACAAAACCGCCCATGAAGGGCGGTTTTGTGTACACGAAGCACTGATCTTATTTGCGAGACGCAATAATCTCCTGTGCAACGTTTGATGGAACCACTTCGTAGTGATCAAACTCCATCGTCATACTTCCACGACCTTCGGTCATAGAACGAAGGGTGGTGGTGTAGCCGAACATTTCAGAAAGCGGCACTTTGGCGTTAACCACCTTGTTCATACCGCGCTCCTCCATGCTCTCAATAGCACCGCGCTTTCCTGAGAGTGAACCGGTGATGTCACCCATGAACTGCTCAGGAATAACCACCTCCACTTTCATAATAGGCTCAAGAATAACTGGCTTTGCTTTGGCTGCAGCTTCCTGGAACGCCATAGATGCTGCAATCTTGTACGCGATTTCACTGGAGTCCACATCGTGGTACGAACCGTCGTAGAGATCAACGGACACGTCAACGATTGGGTAGCCAGCGAGAATACCGCGGGAGAGTGATTCACGCATACCCTTCTCAACGGCACCAATGTACTCGCCAGGGATCGCACCTCCCTTAATGTTGTTGATGAACTCAAAGTGCTCTTCACGAGTTACGTTCTTCGCTACCTTTGCGTCCTCATCAACAGGCTCCAGGTGCTTCAACTTAATCTTCACGTGGCCGTACTGACCCTTACCTCCCGTTTGCTTGATGTACTTACCTTCAGCGTCCGCAGATCCAAGGATAGTCTCACGGTATGCCACTTGTGGCTTGCCCACATTTGCAGTAACCCCGAACTCCCTCTTCATACGGTCAACCAAAATCTCAAGGTGTAGCTCACCCATACCCGCGATGATGGTCTCGTTGGTCTCTTCATCGGTAGACACCTTGAAGGTTGGATCCTCGTCAGACAGCTTCTTGAGTGCCATACCCATCTTCTCCTGGTCAGCCTTTGTGGCTGGCGCAATGCGGCGCGGTACCACTGGCTCAGGGAACGTATTGGTCTCAAGAATGATTGGGTTTGCTTCGTCACAAAGCGTGTGCGAGGTCTTGGTGTCCTTAAGACCCACCATTGCGGCAATCTCTCCGGTGAAGACCTGCTCCACTTCTTCTCGCTTATCAGCCTGAAGACGAACGATGCGTCCCACACGCTCCTTCGTGCCAGAGTTTGCGTTGTAGACGTAGGAACCAGCGGTCACACTTCCCGCATATACGCGGAAGAAGGTAAGAGCTCCCACGAATGGGTCGGTCTGAAGCTTGAAGGCAAGCGCAGTGAACGGTTCGTTATCAGACGCTGCGCGCTCAATCTCCTCTCCTGTCTTTGGGTTAATACCCTTCACTGGAGGAAGGTCTAGTGGTGATGGGAGGTAGTCAACAACTGCATCAAGCACCAACTGCACTCCCTTGTTCTTGAGTGCTGAACCGGTGTACACAGGGAAGATTTCGTTTGCAATGACCGCCTTACGAAGCGTTGCTTTCAACTCTTCAATAGTAGGTTCGTTCCCTTCAAAGAAGGCGGTCATCTGAGCCTCATCATGCTCCACAATGCGCTCAAGAAGCTCGGCGCGGTACATCTTCGCGTCGTCCATAAGGTGCGCTGGAATCTCGCCAGGAATCACCTCGTCACCCATCTTGCCACTGAAGGTATATGCCTTCATCTCAAGAAGGTCTACGACTCCCTCAAAGTCTCCCTCGGCGCCAATTGGAATCTGCATGCGCACTGCCTTCTTTGAAAGACGGTCAAGAATAGACTTGTATGAGTCCTCAAAGGAAGCTCCGGTACGATCAAGCTTGTTGATGAAACAAATGCGTGGCACACCTGCTTCGTCAGCATAGCGCCAGTTTGTTTCTGATTGCGGCTCCACTCCTGCAACACCGTCAAACACGACAACAGCACCATCAAGCACACGCATAGAGCGCTTCACCTCGGCGGTGAAGTCAATGTGTCCTGGGGTATCAATAACGTTGAAGCGGAACTTCTTCGCCATATCCTTCTTGTCGGCCTCGCTGGTACGGGTCCAGAAACAGGTAATAGCGGCGGCGGTAATAGTGATACCGCGCTCACGCTCCTGTTCCATCCAGTCTGTGGTGGTTTCTCCCTCATGCACCTCTCCAATTTTGTGTTGGGAGCCAGTGTAATAGAGCACACGCTCAGAGGTGGTTGTTTTTCCCGCGTCGACGTGGGCGACGATACCGAAGTTGCGCACTTTTTCTAGTGGATAATCGCGTTGCATAGAGCCAGAAATAAAAATAAAAGCCGCAAGGGCGTTACCTGTAAGATACGTTTTTACGGCAGAAAAGGCAAGAAAGACTGCCGCGCCTCAAAGTGGAGACGCGGCAGCCTAGAACAGAAGGTGCTGGCGTTACTTGCTCCCGAGACCTTCCCCGCCACCGAAGTCGTTTTGGGGGCGAGGAGCTTCGGATTTTCGGTGCCGCACGAGCCCTCCCTTGCGGCCGGCTTCGGCAGCCAGAGTGCGATTCTGCGAGAAGGAGCGCTTCTCGGCCGGGACCGAAGCACCACCCTTTCGTGCGATTGCACGCTGAAGCTCCGGGTTCATGGACGCGAAGCCCCCTTTTTGACCAGTGGTCATGGTGTTTCCCCTTGTGACCAGTTAGTACCAAAAGGAGTATACGCCTCAAGGAATATATGAAAAGGCGCGGATGTTGGGTCCGCGCCTTTGCACCTTTATAGGCGAGTGTAGAATCAGAGCCGAAGAACCGACGTTACCTCACCATAACCGTAACGACGACGGGTCTCAATGACCTTGGAAAGGTCCTCAATAACCGTCATATTCGTGTCGTCGCCGGCCGCGTGCAGGAACTGCCCACGATCAAGCACGATGCCAACGTGCCCTTTCCAGAACACGACGTCGCCGTACATGAAGCGGTAGCTGCCATCAGGTTCAGATTGAACGCGATGGGCATCGCGAACTTTCTCCTGATCTTTGGCGTCGCGCGGAAACTTTCGTCCCGTAGCGCGAATCGCGTGTTGCACGACAGCAGAACAGTCACCGCCGTACGCGCTACGTTCGCCCCAGCCATAGGCCAGACCAACAAAGCGCCGGGCGATGAGTGCGTGATCGCGTTCAAACTCGCCAACAGGCATGAGATGCCGGGCAGGAACCCAGCCAAGCCCATCAGCAAGTGCGAAGCAGCCACGTTCTTCCACAATGCGCACTAGGGAGTTCATGCCCAGGAGCGCATCCGCGGTGACTTTGTCGTCAGGCTTCCGGCGAACCGGAGTTCTCGCGACAAAGACCCTGCGAGTCGGCGTGAAGCAGTTGGTGCTGAGATAGTTTTCATCCACCCAGCCAACGTACATGTCGTGCAGAGCACGAACACGAACCCAACCGGGCGCCGACAGCAACACCTGAACTCGCTCACCATACAGCACTTGGTTCGCGAGCCTGGAATCGCTTTTGGGCTCTTCGTGCATGCCCGCAAAGGCAATATTGACCTGGCACGTTGCGCCGATCAAGAACGTCTTCTTGGAGAATAGCTTGGAGAAGTCGAGCGAGACGCCCGACGACTCCGTGATCTCGGGTGATCCGTCCATCGTTTCGACCTCATAGGTTATGAAGAACCGCGCACCTTTCGCACAGTCCGAGGACAACCATATACCTTTGTTCCCAAATTGCCTAGAAGTTGGCTCTTTAGGTGCGGGGTGATAGTTTAATTTCGGGAGGGAATGTAATGGAAAAGCCCAGATCTCTGCTTGAGATCGTTATGGATGCTTTTGAATTCAGTCTCGTGAAGGACCCGCGCCTCTACAACGCTATGTGGTCCATGTTCATTCGCGTATCGCGAGACAGCTATCACGTGCTCTACGCCAAGGTCGACTACAAAGACCTGCCCTTCACCTTTGTATTCAACCCAGAAACTAAGGAAATCTGGATGTGTGACGGGCACGCAGACCTGGCTCGTGCTGGATTCATCAACCTACACGAGATTGCACCTGGATTTCAGTAGCATCCAAACGAAAGACGGCGGACCCGAGAGGGCCGCCGTTCTTCCTTTTATCAAACTCTAGATTACCAAGCGAAGTGTGCGAATGCTTTGTTGGCTTCTGCCATGCGGTGCATGTCATCCTTCTTTTTGATTGCCGTTCCTTCGTTCTTCACCGCGAGCATGATCTCGTCAGCAAGCTTCTGGGCCATAGGCTTTCCTTTGCGGGCGCGTGCTGCGTTGATAAGCCATCGGTATGCAAGAGATACACGGCGCTGCTGGGGAACCTCGCGAGGAACCTGGTAGTTAGCACCACCAACACGTCGTGAGCGAACTTCCATGAGAGGAGCAACGTTTCGGATTGCGGTCTCAAATGTCTCAAGGGGATCTGGGTTTCCCTCCTGCTTTGAGATCAGATCAAGCGCGTCGTACACAACGGCACGTGCCGTATCCTTCTTTCCATCAAGCATGACGGTGTTGATGAAGCGAGAAATAGCCTCTGACTTGTATTGAATGTCCGGACGGCGGACAGGCTTATTTTTGATTGGTCGGCGCATATGAAAGATTATTTGGGCTTCTTAGCTCCATAACGAGAACGACCACGGCGGCGCTTATCAATACCGGCGGTATCAAGCTTTCCGCGAACCACGGTGTACTGCACACCAATGTCCTTCACACGTCCACCACGAAGGAGTACCACTGAGTGTTCCTGGAGGTTGTGTCCCTCTCCCGGGATGTAGGCAGTAACCTCCATACCGTTGGTAAGGCGAACGCGGGCGATCTTACGAATAGCTGAGTTAGGTTTGCGGGGGGTCTTTGTGGTCACTTTAGTACACACACCGCGCTTAAAGGGAGCCGAATAGAAGGTTGGGCGGTTCTTAAGCGTGTTAAATCCACGTCCAAGAGCCACGACCTTGGTCTTTCGGGCTTTGTCCTTGCGAGGCTTCTTTGCGAGTTGATTTATTGTGGCCATTTCGTAAATGAAAACTCCCCCGTGGGAGCTGAGGACAATATATAGGAGCTGGTTAATTTATGCAACTAGGACGGTCGCTCCCACCCATTATGAATGCTATGGTTTTGGTATGAGAAGAGGCTTGGTGCTTAGCACCTCACTTCTAGGGCTCTCCCTTATAGCCAGTTTTAGTGGCTCACCTTCTGTTGTGTCTGCGGAAGAACCAGACGTCACACCACCCTATATTCGCTCGTTTACGTTTGAACACCTGCCTCACCGTTATGGCGGAGAAGGAAGTGGCATATTCCAAACCTCACTTAAGGATGGAGACAACTTCTCGGTAAACGTATATATAGGTGGGGAGACAGAAACGCCCGTCGCAACAGTCTTTCTACAGGAACTTGGTATCCCAACACCAGATGTTCTCATCGGACACCCACCTGTAGTTGGGAATGTTTCATTTGGTAACCGCACCAAGTTTTATGTTGCAACAGGAACTCCTAATGGTCTTCGCACCATTTATGCCACGGTGCGTGATGTGGCGGGTAACGAGAGTACCTCCACTGCCCAGGTCTTAGTTGATAACGTTCCTCCGACACTCACCTTCTCACATGTAGAGAAAGTAAGTACTGAGCGTCTGCGCGACGCTGATGTCATCAAGCTTTCGGGTTCAATGACCGATGTTGGGACCGATGCGAAGATATATGAAATACATCAACTAGCGCTAGCTGAAGATGGAACCGTTCTTCAAAGTCTTCAAATAACAGGAAGTCACTACGTTGAACAATTGGAGGCCCTCACGGTAGGACCGTTTACTGATCTGCCTGTGCAGGTATACACAACAACCACTGACGGCTCACTTCCTTTAGAAGTGTTTTCGCTTAAATACACTGCCCTTGTTATTGATGAAGCAGGCAATCAAACATTAGCTTCCACTGAGCCAATATCCGTTGACCCAGTTGGAACAGACCTCAACGGAGTATCTAGCGTTCTATTTCTTCCTGGTATCAAAGGAAGCCGGCTCTACGAGAATGTTCTTGGATTTGAGACAAAACGCTGGGAACCAGGAAGTCTGCTACAGAGTGGTGTGATGTCACTTGAAATGAATACTGCGGGGCAAAGTCGCACACCGATATATACAAAGGATGGAGGAGTAGTAGCGAACGTCAATTTCCTGGGCTTTTCGGTTGATTTCTATCGCACATTCTTTGAGCAACTGAATGGATACGTCTCTAGTGGGCACATGACTCAGTATGTGGCTTTTCCATACGACTGGCGCGTAAGTCCGCAGACTGTTGTTGAAGACGGAGTGCAATTCAATACGGGACGAAAGTACCTCAAAGATGCTGTTACCGCCCTTGCCGCAAGTTCAAAAACTGGAAAGGTAACTATTGTTGGACACTCCAATGGTGGCTTGGTAGCGAAGGCGCTCATGCAGAAGCTTGAACGAGATGGACTTACGCACCTCGTTGATAAAGTGGTGCTCGTTGATTCCCCACAACTAGGTACGCCCCTCGCCGCTGCCGCACTTTTGCATGGTGATTTTCAGAACATTCCTGACTGGGGAGGTGTTCTGCTCTCCAAAGCAAATGCTCGTGCTCTCACCAAGAACATGCCGGGAGCTCATGCCCTCCTCCCTTCTGCTGAATATTTCAATCGTGTTGCTGAGCCGGTCATTGATCTATCACAGGCGCCAAAACTTAAAGTTGCGTCAGGAATGTCAGACAATTTAGTTGATACCGCACAAGAATTTACTCGCTTCATCACCACACTAAGTGGAAGGACGACTCCGTCGCGAAGCGACATTGAACGTCCAGAGGTTCTTTCTTCTACTCTTATTCAAAATGCTCAGTCAGTACACACCTCACTTGATGTCTGGATCCCGCCAGCGGGAGTTGATCTCATCCAGATTGCTGGCTGGGGTATAGAAACACCAAGTGGTATTGCGTATGTGGAGAAGGATAAAGTTGTCTGTTTGATTGGCTCAGCTTGTGCTCCCGTTACCGTTTTGTCCCACTTGATGAATTGGACGAGTGATGGCGACAAAACAGTGGTTACGGAGAGCCAGTCACTAAATACAAGCACTGAAACTTACTTCGTTGACCTAAAAAGTGCTAACGATGCTGAAGACGAAAAGAGATTCGACCACGGCAACATCACCGAAGCTCCCGCGTTTCAAGATCTCTTTACTCGTATCTCAACCAACGCAACGTCTACTCCTCTTCCCTCTTTTGTATCCAGCGACATTCCTGATTCAGTAGACGGAAAGCGTCTGCGCCTTCGTGTTCTTTCTCCAGTGTCTCTTGAAGTGTTTGACTCGCATGGAAGGAGAACTGGCATGGTTACTAACACCACACCAGGTTCTGATTTCTTACTAAAAGAAGAAGAGATTCCTGGTAGTTACTACGAGGAATTTGGTGAAGGTAAATACATTGGGCTTCCTGCTGATGGTGACTACACTATCAAGCTTGATGGATACGATACGGGCACGTTCACATTTGAAGTTGCCCTTGTTGATGGGGAGTCAGTTGAAGAAGTAACTACCTACGCCTATATTCCCGTTACATCTTCAACGCTCGCAGAGCTTTCAATTCACGGTGAAGATATTTCTTCACCGTTAGCGCTCGACACCAACGGCGACAGCATAACCGACGCAACTATTGCGGAGCCAGAATCCATTCAAGATCCTGTTGTATACGTTACTCTCATAAAGTCTTCCATAGTCGCCATGAGTATGGCTCAAGAGATAAAAGATAGACTCCTCAATATGTTTAGTAGTCTCTCTGCAAAGATATTAGAAGGACCAAAGTCCGCCGCACCAAGCGATATTGCGGAATTCAAGGAGAAGTTACTTAAGAATCTAAAGGAGGTTGAGGACTTTGTAATAAAGCGTTGGCAGGCATCACTCAATAGGACTCCAAGCGGGGTAAAAAGTATTACCCAGTCACAAGCTGAAGCAATACTAAATATGACCAGTCACCTGCGTATACTAATAGAACAGTATCCATGAATCACCGACTAATTGCTGGGTTGTTGTTTGCACTTTCTCTTGGTGCTATTTGCCTTGGTTTCGTTCTAATCAACAACCCAGAATTAGTTAGTCTCTGCGACCAAGGTGGCGGAAGAAGCTGTGCCCAATCCACTCTCTTTGGTATTGGTATTCCTTTATTCTATGGAACCAGACTTTTACCTATCCTCTTCTTCGCACTCATTTTTGTTTCCCGAAACATCTTCGTGGCATGGACAAAATTTGCACTCTTTGCTGCACCACTTCCACTTCTTCTAATTCTTATTTCTCCTGCAACAACTCCAGAAATGTTTACACCGGAACGAAACATTGTGACCGCCCCACTCGTCAATCTCTTTGTTGGCCTTAGCTTTGCATTCCTTCTGC
>CAYRRU010000021.1:0-5218 GCA_964426785.1 uncultured Candidatus Saccharibacteria bacterium
GGGGGAACTATTCTTATCCCCGCGTTCTCTATTGAGCGTAGCCAATTGATGCTCTATGAGATCTCAAACATGATGGATGCGGGAGATCTTCCTCGCATCCCAGTGTTCCTTGACTCACCACTAGCCATAAAGGTGACGGAGTTGTATGAGAAGTGGGGGAGCACGTTTTTCAAACCAGAGGTGCAGGGAGAGATTAAACGAGAACACAGTATCTTTCGCTTCAAAGGATTCCAAGACACCCTGTCTCGTGAGGATTCAAACGATATAGATGCGGTCCCGGGCCCCAAGATTATCCTCGCTGGAGCCGGAATGTCGCACGGCGGACGAATTGGCCGTCACGAAGCTAAATATCTGCCGGACCCTAAGACGACACTCTTTATTGTGGGATACCAAGCACCCGGAACTCCCGGAAGAATGCTTCAGGGAGGCGCTCCTAAAGTACATGTGAACGGGCGTGACATACACATGCGTGCAAAGATTGAGCAGTTCTCGGGGTGGTCTGCACACGCTGACAGGGATGGGCTTATGGCGTTTGCAGAACAGTCGCTACCACGCACCAAAACATTTCTGGTAGCGCTTGGAGAGCCTTCCTCTGCACGATTCCTTGCGCAGCGCATACATGACTACTTAGGTGTAACGGCCGTGGTGCCGACCGAGGGTGAGACGTATGAGGTGACGAAGGCAGGAGTGAAGAGGATATAGTAAAGAAATATGTCATCAATAACTGCACACTTGGTTATAATTGGGATTGGATTGTTTGCTCTTGGGTACTCACTTCGTGGTAAACGAACGTTGATGATAAGTGGTATTTTGTTCGGCATCTCGCTCCTCTCTTTGTGGCTGGGTTATATGCTCGCTGAGCACCCGCCTGGAAAGATGCCCCCAGAGATGGGGCTCGTAGTCTGGTTTGCAATATCCCTTCCTGTTACTGTCGCTGCAATTTTCTTTGTTCTTGGATGTGGAGTGCGCTTCCTTGTAGAAATTAGAAGTAAATCCTGGGCCACTCCACTGTACTTCGGAATCGCAACAACCGTAGCATTGGGAATCTATCTCGCGTTTACGTTACTGAAAAGTTTCTGAATAAGCCAGTGTAGCAAAAGCGCCCCAGATGGGGCGCTTTTGGTTTACTGAACCTGCTTCAGAATTCGTGTGAAGATCTCCGGATGCTTCTCTGCAAACTCAGAGAGTACTTTACGATCAAGACCAAAGCCCTTGCCCTTCAATAGGTTAATGAAGGTGCTGTATGACTGGTATCCGTTCTCACGAATAGCAGCATTGAGGCGAATGATCCAGAGAGAACGGAAGTCGCTCTTCTTGTCTTTGCGGTGTGCAAAAGCATTCTTTCCTGCGTGCACCAATGACTCCTTAGCAAGACGAACCTTCGTTCCGCGACCATGGCGGAACCCCTTGGCGCGTACCAGAATGTTACGACGTCGCTTTGCTGAATTTACTCCTCCTTTTACTCGTGACATATAGAATCAGTTACAAAATTATTTACCCACGATCTTTCCTGAAAGGAATTTGCGGCGGATATCGTTAGACACGACCAAAGACTGAGCACGCTTCTTCGTTCCCTTGGTGCTTCCACGCTCCTTTGCATTGAAATGGTCCTGCCCCGGCTTGCGTACGATGAGCTTGCCGTTCTTGGATACGCGTATGCGCTTGGTGTATGACTTATTTGTTTTCATGGGTATCTTCTGGTTTTGGAGCGGACTCCTTCTTTGGGGCGAGAGCTTTGAGGTCTCGTTCTATGATCGCGGCGAAGCCTTTCGGAGCCCTTGTAATGGGTTCTGCGATCTTATAGGCGTAGGGTATGAGAAGCATAAACTTCTCAAGTCTGGTTTTGAGGAATGCCTCATCCATACCTTTGTATCGTCCCTTGAGGAAGAGCTCCATACGCACTCGGTGCCCTTCAGCAAGCCACTCGGCTGCCTTGTTGGCTTTGAGTCTCATATCGTTCTCCCCAGTACCTACTTTGATCTGCACTTCCTTGGTCTCAGAGACCTTGGCCTTCGCTCGAGCAGCACTTTCGCGTTTCTTCAGCTCGTACTGAAACTTACCATAATCCATCACTTTCGCAACCGGTGGGACCGCGTTTGGGCTTATTTCAATGAGATCAAGACCCGCGTCCTGAGCCACCTTAAAGGCATCCTCAAATGAAAGAACACCTAGGTTCTCGCCTAGGGCTCCAATGACGCGTAGCTCACGCGCACGAATCTCTTTGTTTATGCGGATCTTTTCGGTACTCAAAGTGTGTTTGTATGCGGAATATACCACATATATGGCCTAGATACAATGAAAAAGGCCCTTGGGAGGGCCTTTTCGCTCTACTGTCCGACTACCGGTTCAACAGGTACTGTTTCTACCTGAACCTGGGCGCTGGCCCCAGCTCGCTCGGCTTTGATGTCCTTACGGAACTGTTTCAACATGTTGTTCATATCGTCCAATTCAGTCTGACACTTTGCTCGGCTGTCCTCATCAGTCTTAGAACAGTACTCGCGAATGAGGTCACGCTGGGCAGAAAGGTTGCCGTTATCAAGCTTTCCAAGGGCATCAACCCAAAGGAACGAAATGATAATAAGCACGGCTGAGAGCACGGCTACAACAATCCAGGGAAGTTTTTCCTTCAACATAATGTTTTAGTATTTGGAAATAAAGGTGAGGATAAAACCTTACCGCGTATAGAAGGAGACGGCAATAGGAGGGGATTATGTCTGCATGAGGCCCACTTAATGATCTCTTCATGCCGTATTCGTATACTTACGAGCGTATCTAGTTAACACACAGACCACATGAGTACCGTAAAAAATAATCCAGACACCGGTTCAGAAGGAGGAATAGCAGGTTGGATTGTCGCTGCCGTTGTTATTGTCGTGGCTGCGCTCGTCGCACTCTTTGTGTGGCCGGGGTATGGGCGTCAGGCAGCTCCTGCAGCTCCTGAAGCACCCGTTATTAATGTACAGGTTCCTGTTCCGACTATACCTGAACTTGAAGCACCCGCGCCTGCCGCTCAATAGCATGCGGATTGTATAAATTAAAAAATAACGCAACATCTATGGAATTTCTTATTTGGATTATATTTGGAGCTATTGTTGGTTGGGTTGCATCAATGATTATGAAGACTGACGGACAGCAAGGACTTATCCTGGATATCGTTGTTGGTATTGTGGGTGCTGTACTCGGCGGTTGGATCATGAATTTCTTTGGACAGGGTGGTGTTGGTGGATTTACCATCTACAGCTTCCTGGTCGCACTTCTTGGTGCTGTGGTGCTACTCGCCATTGTGCGCATGGTACGTCGAGCGTAACGAAAGCGCGGACACAAGAGAGCTCCTTGGGGGCTCTCTTGTGTATACTGCTTCTCATATGGATACAAAAATTCTTCTTGTTGCACTCGTCGCACTTCTCATCGGACTTGGTGGCGGGTATGTAATTGCGGGAAATAATACTTCTGAAAGGGATGAACACATGATGGGCAGTGGAGACATGATGCATAACGAGGACATGGGCATGTCAGGCGCCATGGACGACATGATGCAAGGACTTTCCGGAAAGTCCGGGGATGACTTTGATAAAGCCTTTCTATCCGAAATGATCATGCATCACGAAGGAGCTGTCGCAATGGCCGAAGCCGCACTCAAGAATGCAAAGCATGATGAGATAAAACAAATGGCAAACGCTATTATTTCTGCGCAAACAACGGAGATCACACAGATGAAAGACTGGCAGAAGGCTTGGTACGGGAATTAGTCTAAATCGCATATACAAGAAAACCGCCCGAGGGGCGGTTTTCTCATATTAGGTGGAGGTGAGGAGAATCGAACTCCCGTCCGAATCCTGCTTCAAGAGCGAGTCTACGACGCATATCGTACGTTTTGTTTTCAATAGGGAGCGTAAGAACATACGCGAAACCGCTTCCTATCTAGTCCGTTGTTTAACTGTCTGATTGGACACTCAGACACCGATCTCTTAGAAGATTACGCCTCACCTCCTGGCTAAGAGAACCCAGAAGATGAAACGTCGCTTAGGCGAGTCCGAAGGACTTACGCGTAAGCGAACGCAAAGTTTGCCTTACCGAAGTATGGAGACTTTACGCTTGCAACAGAATTGTTTGCAAGTATTTGTGTTTGTGGGATTTAGGTGGTCAACAAACTTCCACCGCGTCGCACGTCTCTCAAAGTACAAGACCGTCAAAACCGGTCACCCCCGGAGAAAGGAGAGCGCGAGGCTCCCCACTCTGCGCGAGTGATCGCACAAGTTACTTGATGAGCTCGGTCAAGGGACGCGAGTTCTCATCCTCGTTGCTGTCGAAGATCTCAGTGTCTTCGTCCAGTGCCCGAGCTTCGTCGTAGCGGACGGGTACGTGCCGCACACCAGTCCTTGAGGAGCGCGGGTCCATTTTCGACGCGATTTCGTCGCCGAGCATGGCCTGAGTCTCGCTCATGTTGTTCCGCCGTGAACGGGCGAAACGGTTCGGGCTCTTCGTCATTTTGGATCTCCTTATCCAATTCTGAACAGACTATATCATTTATTACGAAGCGCTCGCTCAACTTCCCGCATATCATCCTGACGTTTGAGATCCTCTCGTCTGTCAGCTTTTCCTTTTCCGCGCACGATAGCTAAGCGAAGCTTAATAAGTCTCTTTGTATTATATACCTCAATTGGGACAATTGTCAACCCTTTCTTTGACTCTGCATCTGCCAAATCAGCTATCTCAGGCTTTGAGAGCAAGAGACGTCGGGCACGCTCCTTGTCGTAGCTCTCGGCCGTGTTTACGGGCTGATAGGGAGGAATGGTGGCACCCACCAGGTATGCCTCTCCTCCTCGCACGATAACGCGCGAGCCTTCAAGAGAGCCCAGTTTATGGCGAAGCGACTTCACCTCAGTACCTTCAAGCTCCATACCGGCAGAGTATGTTTCAAGGACTTCAAAGCGAAGACGCACCTTTTTGTTCTCAATGAGAATCATAGTTCAAATAATGCCTCTATTTCTTTGCGCTTGGCAAGCAGGTCATCAAATCCCATGTTAAACGACTCAATGACTTTTCTCTTCTCTCGCGTATAGAGAAGCGTTGGAAGGGAGGATGTAGGAGTGACGTGCACGACACGCACACCATCCGGCCAACGTATGGATTGGTCACTTTCAAGATCGCGGAGCACCGCCGCACGTAGTCCCGGACGAAGCAGGTTTCCGTATGCACGGAGAATCATTCTGCCAAC
>CAYRRU010000021.1:5318-8531 GCA_964426785.1 uncultured Candidatus Saccharibacteria bacterium
TAGCTAATGAAGTGAGGAGAGGGGAGATAGCGGGTCCACGCTTTTTCAATATCTTCGTATTGTCCGGCAAGGTAATAGAACATAGCGCCCGTGGAGCCTGATGCGGCGACAAAAAGGTCGGGAGCAGTGACATTGAATTTACGTGCGAGCGCGACAAGTGCGCCTGCGCTGTATGCACACTTCATGCCACCACCGCTCGTTATGATCGCAATAGATTCTTTCTCTGATTCCATAGCAGTAGGCTCTATTGTATAGTGAGTTCACTATGGCGCCGAATACAAAAAAGAAAGCCCCTTCAAAGAAGGGAGGGAAGCATGCAAAGAAGCAGAACTTATTGTCGTTCTTCGCCCCAGGAGGGCCGAGTTTTATTGGAAACCTTATTACCACCGTGCTCGTGTTCTTGCTCCTCATGAGCATCTACTCGTTCTTCGCTTCATCGCTCACGAAGAAAGAAGAAGTTGCACTCTCACAGGTGGCAAATGATGTGAAGGCAGGACTCGTGTCGTCTATAAAGGTTGAAGGGAACGATCTTACCCTTACCTATGCGGAGGACGTGAAGAAAGTTTCTAAGAAAGATCCAAGCACGTCGCTTCCTGAAACTTTGGTTGCCTATGGCGCTACCCCTGAACAGATTTCTGCAGTCGTGATTACGATTGCAACCGAAACCGGACTACGGTTCTGGCTGCTCACATTTGGCCCACTACTTCTCCCCGTGTTGTTCCTCGTTGTGATCTTCTGGTTCTTGGCGCGCCAAATGAAAGGGTCTGGTATTCAGGCACTTACCTTCGGTCAAAGTAAGGCGCGCATGATTGATCCAGCAGACACCTCTCAGCGCATAACATTTGCTGACGTTGCTGGCGCCAAAGAAGCAAAAGAAGAGTTGGTTGAGATTGTGGACTTCCTTAAGAATCCCAAGAAGTTTCTTGATATTGGCGCGCGCATTCCAAAAGGTATTCTCCTCATGGGTGCACCGGGAACCGGAAAGACATTGCTTGCACGCGCCGTTGCAGGCGAAGCGGGTGTTCCGTTCTTTTCTATTTCAGGAAGCGAGTTTGTGGAGATGTTTGTTGGGGTTGGAGCAAGTCGTGTGCGAGACCTCTTCCAACTGGCGAAGAAGACTGCACCGTCCATTATCTTTGTGGACGAGATTGATGCGGTGGGACGTGTGCGTGGTACGGGGGTTGGCGGCGGTAACGATGAGCGCGAGCAGACACTGAACCAGATCTTGGTTGAGATGGATGGATTTGATCCAACCGAGAAGGTTATTGTTATGGCGGCAACGAACCGCCCTGACGTTCTTGACCCGGCACTCCTTCGTCCAGGACGTTTTGATCGTCGCGTGATGATTGATTTGCCTGACCGCAAGGATCGTCTTGAAATCCTTGGTGTGCACGCACGCAAGAAGCCATTTGGTCCTGACGTTAACCTTGAGGTTATCGCCGAGCGAACACCGGGATTCTCAGGAGCAGAGCTCTACTCACTCATGAACGAGGCAGCAATTCTTGCAGCACGCGAGACACGAACCGAAATCACGCAATATGATTTGGTGCGCTCTATTGAGAAAGTTATTTTGGGCCCTGAACGTAAAAGTCACCTGATGAGCAAGAAAGAGAAGCGGTTGACCGCATACCACGAAGCGGGACACGCACTCGTGTCGTCCGTACTTCCGTACGCTGATCCAGTACACAAGATATCTATCATCAGTCGTGGACGCGCTGGTGGGTACACGCTCAAGCTTCCGTTTGAAGACCGTAAGATGCAGTCACGCAAAGAGTTCATGGATGATATTGCAGCAACGATGGGAGGGTATGTTGCTGAAGAAATGGTGTTTGATGACGTCACTACGGGTCCTTCAAACGATCTGTCTGTGGTCACAAATCTCGCACGCGCAATGGTTGCCCGCTACGGTATGAGCAAGGCGGTGGGTCCGGTAGCATTCGCTAATGATCAGGGAGGACATGGGGAGGCACCATTCTCTCAGGCCGTTGCGTCTCAAATTGATGCAGAAGTGAAGCGCATGATTGAAGAAGCAAAGGAGAGTGCTGAGAAAGTACTTACCGAGCACCGCACCGCACTTAACGCTATTGCTGAGCGATTGGTTGAGGTGGAGACACTGGAGCGCGAAGAGTTTGAAAAGCTTCTTATCGCAAATGGTATTACGCCAAAAGTGAAAGAAGAGGAAGAACTTATCGCGGCAATTGTCGCGGAGGTTAAATAAAGAATGTGGAAGAAAAAGAGACCGAAGGAATTCGGTCTCTTTTTCTTATATGCAAGAAGTGTCAAAAAGTTGTAGAGTACTTCTGCGCCCATAGCTCAGTTGGTTAGAGCGCGGAGCTTATACCTCCGTGGTCCCAGGTTCGAGTCCTGGTGGGCGCACTATTTGGGGAAGACATCAACGAGCAGTGTGCTCTGGTAGAAGTCGTTTGCAATACCGCCGAAGCTATATGCGCGCCCTGCGATGGTGAGGCCAGCTCCACCTACTTTAGGATCTGCGTTTGGTACGGAGTACTTAAAGCCGATGTTGTAGAGCGTGGAGAGAATCTCAGGACGATCGGTGATAGGGAATCCAGCCTTTTCCCACTGCGTCATGATCTGTTTTAGATACAGACCTGCATAGAGGTAGCTCCAGTAGTGGTCGTGCTGGTCTGTCATGCGGGTGAATCGCTCACCAGCAACATCACCGGTTGCAAAATCAAGTTTGTGTTCGTATGCAGGACCAAGGTAGTAGGGAGACGTTGGATCTTTTAGGTTTGCTTCCACCACAACAGCAGTCTCTTCCTTCATGCCCATCACGCCCCACGAGAATTGTGACTGAGGGCCGAGTATCTTGAGCGGATAGAACCACTTCTTGTATGCTTCGCGCTCGGTAAAGAAGAGGCGAAGCTGTTCAGCGACAAGGTTTGCGACGATAAGGCGCGCAGGAACTCCTGAGTCAGCTGCAGCACGGTTTATAACAGAAACATCGCGCCGTATGGCGCTTTCCATCACTACCCATTCCTCAGAGTCTTGCCACGGGCCCACATACCCTGGTTCTACGGCAGGGGTGTCTCCAAGAAAAGCCTCGCGCTGAACATCAATGATGCCTTTCTCATTTGTGAGTCCAAACTTCACCGCAAAGTATCCGCCAACAAGCAGAAGACCGATGAGTGCGAAGCCGTATACGAGCACGGTGAAAATCTTTTTAACCATAAGTCTGCGTAGCGTACCGTGTTG
>CAYRRU010000022.1:0-8298 GCA_964426785.1 uncultured Candidatus Saccharibacteria bacterium
GGTTGAGGAGATCCCATATGTTCTCTTCGCCAACGTTTGTAATCATGCGGCGAACGGCGGAAAGGGTAATTTGGTCAGGATCAGAGAAGAACATGTGCCAGCGCACCAGTTTTACAACCCTATCAATTGTTTCCCGTGAAAACTTAAGGTCCTCCAATGCTTTCTTTGTTACACGTGAACCAACTACTTCGTGACCATGGAAGGTCCAATCCTTCTTTTCCTCAGCCCAGCGGCGGGTTTCTGGCTTAGAAACATCGTGGAAGAGGGCAGCGAGGCGTATTTCAAAGGCCCATTCCTTATCGGCCGCATGCTGGGTCGCGCGCATTAAGTGGCCAAATACGTCATAACTATGAGCCTGATTCTGTTCCACTCCAATACCACGAGAAAGATCAGGAGCAATATAATCAAGGATTCCAAGCTGTTGTGAAAGCACGAGCGCCATCATGGGCTGCTTAGACTTGAGGATGCGCACAAACTCATCCCGGATGCGTTCCTTTGAAATATGGCCTAGGTTAGGGCCCTTTTCCTTAATCGCTGCAGCAGTATCCGTATCAAGCGCAAAATCAAGCTCAGCAACAAGGCGCACCGCTCGCATAAGGCGTAGTGCATCCTCCTCAAAACGCTCAATAGGATCACCAACTGTCCGTAATACCTTGAGTTCAATGTCCTTTTGTCCTTTATAAGGGTCAATGAGCTGTCCTTGAGATTCATCGTACGCAATGGCGTTGATGGTGAAATCACGCCGCGCAAGATCTTCTTCAAGGTTATCCCCAAATGAAACTGCGTCCGGTCGGCGCTTATCGGTGTAGCCAGTCTCTGTACGGTATGGGGTCACCTCAATGACTTTCACGGTCTCGTCACTCGTTTCATGTGTAACACCTACCGTACCGAATTCGTTGGTGTAGAAGGAGTCAGGGAATATGCGCTGAATATCCTCAGGTTTAGCGTTTGTGGTAATGTCCCAATCCTTTGGCTTTCGGCCAATAAGAACGTCACGAACACAGCCCCCAACAAGGTATGCTTCAAAGCCCTCCTTGCGGAGTCCTTCTGAGACGGCTGTGACCTCTTGCGGAATAGGGAACTTCATTAGAAAAATACTAGTACGTGGGTGGCTATTCTCCTAGCTCTCCCGTAGTATGGGGGACAGGCTCCTGTAGTGAAATGGATATCATAACTGTCTTCGGAACAGTCGTTCCAGGTTCGAGTCCTGGCGGGAGCACCATGAAAGAGCTGGCTCAGAAATTCAGTACACCTCTGTACGTGTATGAGGCTAGTGTCATAGAGAAGCGTGCGCAGGAGCTAAAGCGCCATTTGGTGGGAGCGCAGATACACTACGCAATTAAAGCGAACGGGAACCCGCACATACTCAAAATCATAAAGAAGGCAGGGTTTGGGGTGGAGGCGGTGAGTCCTGGAGAATTGCGTTTGGCACGTTTGGCCGGCTTCCCAAAGAGTCGCATTAGCTTTACCTGTTCAAACATTGCAGAGGATGATTTAGCGTATGCGGCTATGCACGCTGGCATTGTGCATCTTGATTCACTACACCAGCTTGAGATGTGGGGAAGGGGAGGTCTTGGTAGGCAGGTCTCTCTTCGGGTGAACCAAGGTATTGGAGCCGGGCACCACGAGCATGTCATAACGAGTGGTCCTGAAAGCAAGTTTGGTATTGACTATAAAGACCTTGCGAGCGCACAGGCCCTTGCTGCTCAGTACAACCTTAGAATCACAGGTATACAGCAACATATAGGGTCTCACGTACTTGATGCTGACCTGTTTGCGCGGTCTATGCAGGAGCTCTTAAAGACTGCACGCCAGTTTCCCGATCTGGTACATGTTGATTTTGGTGGAGGACTCGGCGTTCCATACAAGCCATCGGACACGCGGCTTAACCTACAAGCGCTTGGGAAGGCATATAAGAAACTAACAAAGGATTTTGTACGGGAGACAGGGAGGCCGGTATCGTTTGCATTTGAACCAGGACGTTATCTAGTGGCTGAAGCGGGGACTCTGCTCGTGTCTGTTGTTGATGTAAAGAAGATGCAGAAACATGTGTTTGTTGGCGTGAATTCAGGTATGAACCACCTCATTCGCCATGCTATGTATGGTTCATACCACCACATAGCGAATCAGGTCGTGCGAAAAGGGCCCAAGGTGCCCGTCATTATCGCGGGGAACATATGTGAGTCGGGAGACTTGTTCGCAAAGAATAGGGAGATGACTCTCCCACACATAGGAGACATTCTTGAGATACAGACTGCCGGCGCATACGGCATGAGTATGGCGAGCTTGTACAACATGCGGGAACTTCCTCGTGAAGTGTTGCTTCAGGCAGGGAAGGCCAAGGACATAAGCTTCAAGCGCGAGGAATTTCTTGCCGCACGCGCTGGATAAATACAGTCCACGTGTGCTATCATCCACACCACGCGGATATGGTTTAGTGGTAAAACGGGTCCTTGCCAAGGACCAGTCGGGAGTTCGATTCTCCCTATCCGCACCAAGGACAACAAAGCGCCCGGAAACGGGCGCTTTGTTGTTAACTTCTCTTTACCACTCCTTCATATGTTTAAGAGAAATACGTTGAAAACAAAGGCTATTTTGCTAAAAGACGCCTGGGGACAAACCTGTTAGTACTGGGGATAAAGGACAACGGACACGTGTTCTTGATGCGATCGGGTCCAAGAAAAACAGAGTAAATGCCTAACATTTAAAAAGGCCCGAAGGCTAAAGAACAAGAGGGCTCCCCTATATGAATAAAACCTGATAGGATATGCACATTCGGGGCGTCGTATACCGGTAGTACGCATCCTTTGGGAGGATGATGACGGAGTTCAATTCTCCGCGCCCCGACAAACTAGCTCTCAAGAGCACGAACGAGAATTGCGCGAAGCGTCGTCGCAGTGCGTTCAAAGGAGGATGTAAGACTAGAGAGTGGCTCAGACAGGTACTGGTCTAGGTTCTTGCCCGTGTCTGTCTTGAAGCTCCGGCGTATGTGGCCTGGGGTTATGGCAAGCAGGTTGCGGGCCACATACGGGCCTTCCGTAGAGGAAGTGGTGATAAGGCCCACTATTCTGCCGTCTAGGTTTGCGACTCCACCTCCGGAGGATCCCGTTTGTGCAGCTTCACTGCCACCAAGAGATATGGCGTCAACGGTAGTGGCTTCGTATGAGTACCGGTCGGTTACCGTGCTGGTTACAACCGTCATGGGAAGAGATGACTGGACCTGACTGCTCGTGAGTGTTTGAGCCGGGTACGCTGCAATAACAACCGTCTCACCCTTTTTAGGATCGGTGCTTGCAAGCGGTACATACGGGAACGAAGAGGGAAGGGCAGCGCCCGTTGCACTTCCCGTTATCGCAAGGAACGCAAAGTCATGCTCACCAGAGCCCGAGGGCGCACTTGTGGAGAGTGTGCGGGGATTCTTTTCTATCCATTCTTCAGAGATGTACACGGGCTTTGCGGTATAGGTGCGTCGCGCAGGACTTCCGGTGCGAACGACACACGACACACTGCCTGCGCTCGGATAGTCATAGAGGAGGTGGTATTGGCCTGCGTGAGCCACCGTCATGATGATGCCTTTAGGGCTTATGATCACACCGCTCGCTGACATGCCATGCACGGCGCCTCCATTTCCGGTACAGAGTATATTCACGCTTGCTGCTATGAGTGCGCGCCGTACGCGTGCGTCAGGTGTTTCAGGTGCTGGTGCTGGTGTTTCGGGAACTGCAGGCGCGGTAACGGGAGCTGATGTTATGGGGGAGGGAGTGGGCACTGCAACAGGCTCTGGCTTGCGAGGTATCGCAGGAGGCGTAATAAGGGGCGCAGAGGCGCTTATTGAACCCGTTGCAGATACTAGCGCATCAAGGTGTGGAAACTCGGGAGAGCCGGGAATAAGCGCTTCAAGCTGGGTATGAAAAGGTGTGGTGCTTCCGATTGCTTCAAGTGTTGCAATGGGAATGACGGGAGCTTCAGGAGCGCCTCGGTTTATAGGTATGTTACTAAACGCAATGACAAAGCTTGCGACTGCGAGCGCAGCTCCCACACCAAGGTAGGTAACGAAGGGCATGGGTATACGCTACAGCATATGAGGGTGTTTATAAACACCTAATAATTATCGTACAAAGATACATAGTCTGTGCGGATGTATAATCTAAAGTACATGCATTCCTCTATAGCACGACAACAAGCAGTTAAATTGAGAGAAGCAGGTCACACGTATGCATACATTATGGAGAAGACAGGATTTTCAAAAAGCACGCTCAGTGGTTGGCTCAGTGACATCGTTTATACACCCAACGAGACAACCTTACGTCGGCTTGGGAGGGCGCGTGCCGCAGCTAGTGCCCGTAAGGCGCACATAAAAAGCCAGAGTCTGGAGCAAATACAGAGGAACGCAATAAAAGACATAGCTAAAATCACCAAGAGAGATTTATTTATGTTCGGGCTAGGGCTATATCTCGGAGAGGGAGGAAAAACGAATGACATTGTGCGTATTAGCAGTTCTGATCCGCGAATAATCCAGATAGGCATTGCCTGGTTTGAATCTCTTGGTGTCGTAAAGGACCAGTTTGCGCCACGAATTCATCTTTACCCCGACAGTGATGTACAGAAAAGTTTGCAATTTTGGTCACAAACTACTAGCATTCCCATATCCCAGTTCCATAAGTCGCAAATTGATGTGCGGACAGGGAAGAAGCAAAGTAAAAAGGGTAGGCTTCCACACGGGACATTACACCTTGGAGTACGTGGTGGAGGCAGGAAAGAGTTCGGTGTCGCGTTCGCGAGGCGAATTCACGCCTGGAACGATGAGGTGAGCAAAAGAATACAAGCGGGATTAGTTTAATGGTAGAACAGTAGATTTCCAATCTTCTAGCAGGAGTTCGATTCTCCTATCCCGCACACTGATATAGCAAGCCAAGAATTAGTATTATCACATTGTATGACCTTGGCTGAATTCGACGAATTAATCGAGAAGGCGATTAACGAGAATCGCTACCTGGAAGCTTTTGTGTTGAAAAGTTTGTATATTGAGTCGATCATTACAGTTCTTGCCACTGCAAAACAATTTCATGATAAGGGTTACGATGGTAAATCTTTGTCAGTAGCGATGGAGATAGAAAAAGACCCCGAAGTTAAAAAACTTTATGAAGGGTATGTGGGAAGTAGGTTGAGCAAGAATATTAAGATACTGCGCGACACACACTTCTTAAAGCAGGAGCAGGCGGATTACTTGTATACATGGAAAGACCAATACCGAGATGAAACTTTTCATAATTTAGGAGAACTAATGCTAAATAGGGCTTTAACAATTAAATGTAGGAAGGGGCTCGAATTCTCTGAACGTTTTACTCAACAGGCCTGGTTCAAGCAGATGGAAGAAAGTTTCCGCAAAGCGGAGGAGTTAGTAGTGTTTGCTAATAAAAGCTGATTCGTATAAATAAAGCAAAAGCACCCCCTATGTTGGAGGGCGCTTTTGCAAAAGAAACGTAAACGACTACTTCACTGCGTCCTTAAGTGCCTTTGCAGCACGGAACTTAGGAGTACGTGTTGCGGCAATCTTGATGGTCTCTCCAGTGCGAGGGTTGCGACCAGTGCGAGCTGGGCGAGCCTTTGCGCTAAAGATACCAAGTCCTGCGATGGAAACTTCGTCACCTGACTTAAGTCCACCAGTAATGCAGTCAATGATGGTCTCAACTGCGCGATCTGCATCAGCGCGTGTGCCACCGAGCACATCCTGCACCTTTGCTACGATATCTGCTTTGTTCATGAGGGAGCGTTTAGGGTTAAGAACACCCTGCGTGAGGGTATGTTAAAAAGTATAGGAAATGCGCCATATTATGCAATAGGGTAGGAAATGGGTGGGGATAGCCCATATTTTTGACAAAATATTCCCAAAGTGTTATATTTTACGCAGCACTGAAAACACAGTAGCCGTCCCGCAAGGGATCTGAGCTTAACATCCACGTGAAGTTCTACTTTTTTACTCTTTCAAATTAAAGAAAACCCGCGCCATACTGCGCGGGTTTTCTTTATCTCCTTAATCTAGCGAGCAAACTCAACAACTCTGTTCTCGCGGATGATATTTACCTTGATTTCTCCAGGATACTTCAGTTCCTCCTGCACGCGGATAGCTATATCTTTAGCCATTTTATGCATCGCAAGGTCGGTAACTTTGCCCGGATTCACAAAGATTCTAATCTCGCGTCCAGCCGAAATGGCGAAGCTCTTCTCTACACCAGGGAAGGACGCGGCAATGCGCTCAAGATCACCCAAACGCTCAAGATACCGCTCCACCGTATCGCGACGAGCACCGGGGCGCCCTGCAGATATTGCGTCCGCCACCTGCACGATCATTGATTCAGGCGTTTCATACGGATACTCTTCGTGGTGCGACTGCATGGCTTGGGTAATGCGCGGATCAACGCCGTATTTCTCTAGAATGCGGCGACCAATCTCAACGTGTGTACCCTGAACGTCGTGATCAACGGCTTTGCCGATGTCATGAAGGAGCGCACCGGCGCGCGCAATGTCTGGGTCGGCTCCGAGTTCCTCTGCAAGCATGCCTGCGATGTGTGCCATCTCAATAGAATGTTGAAGTACGTTCTGTCCGTAGCTGGTGCGGAAGTACAGGCGTCCAAGAAGAGACACCAAGCGCGGATCAAGACCTACAACCCCCACCTCGTATGCAGCCTCCTCACCCTTTTGCTTCATCATGTCGGTGACTTCTTGTTTGGTCTTCTCAACCGTCTCTTCAATCTTCGCTGGCTGAATACGTCCGTCCTCAATCAACTTCTCAAGCGCCATTTTGGCGATGTGTCGTCGTAGTGGATCAAAGGAAGAGAGGGTAATACGGTCAGGTGCGTCATCAATGATGACGTCAACACCCGTTGCTCGTTCAAAGGTCTTGATGTTGCGTCCTTCTTTACCGATGATCTTTCCCTTAATTTCCTCGGAAGGAATAGAAACAGAAAGCGTCATCACATCAGCGTTTACGGGAGACGCCATGCGATGAATAACGGAAAGCAAAATAGAGCGTGCTTTTCCTTCAAGCTGTTTCTTGCCGTGTGCATCAAGTTTTTGTGCACGAGTGAGCAAAGAATTCTCGTACGCTTTCTCCAAATCTTTCATAAGAAGCGCACGACCTTCTTCTTCCGTCATATGCGCAAGTTGTGAAAGTTCTTGTCTGCGTTCACGAAGCAGGTTCTCTGCTTCTTTGCGCATGTTGCCCGCTTCAGTCTCTCGCGCTTTCACATCGTCAGCCTCTTCGCTGATGTTGCGTTCACGCTCATCAAGAAACGCTTCGCGCTTGGCGAGTCGCTCTTCTCGCTCACGAAGTGGATCAAGGCGTTCCTCTTCAATCTCTTCAGCTTCAGCCCGAGCATTCTCCACAATTTGGTCTGCCCGCTCCTTTGCTTCAAGAAGTTTGCGCTTCACCTCAAGCTCCAAAGACCCTCTCTGACCAAGTGCGATGAGCAAACGAAGCACGTAGCCGAGTGCAATTCCCGCCATACCACTTGCTGCAAGCAGTATGAGTACTAGTTTTATAGACATACACGTTTCAAGCCGTCTCTGGGCATTCGTGTCCAGAGCGGAAAATAAATTCAAATAAAGACCCAAACTCCTGAGTCAAAATCGTACCTTAGTAGAGGTGGGGAGTAAATGAACGAAAAACCGCCCCTAGTGCGGGGCGGTTTTTCTACTTTGACTTGTATACCTGGTCGATGAGTCCGTACTTCTTTGCCTCTTCGGCAGTCATAAAGAAGTCGCGGTCAACATCCTTTTCAACCTTGGCAAGAGTTTGCCCTGAGGCTTTTGCGAGGATGCGGTTCAAACGGTCTCGCGTTGCAAGAATGTGGCGTGCGGTGATTTCAATGTCCGCAGCCTGACCCTGCACACCACCCCATGGCTGGTGGATCATGACTTCAGCGTTTGGAAGTGCGAAGCGCTTTCCTTTGGCGCCTGACGCAAGAATGACTGAGCCCATGGATGCCGCCATTCCTACACACACGGTGGCCACCTGTGGCTTCACGTGGTTCATGGTGTCTACAATGGCAAGTCCCGCAGAGACCGAACCTCCAGGGCTGTTCACGTAGAGGAAGATGTCCTTCTTTGGGTCCTCTGCCTCAAGAAACAGAAGCTGAGCAACCACAAGGTTAGCAGTATCGTCGTCGACGCCTCCTGAAAGGAACACAATACGCTCACGCAGAAGACGGGAATAAATGTCATATGCACGCTCACCAAACTGTGACTTTTCAATCACCATAGGAACGAGCATGCTTGATTCGGGGAATTTATTTGGGT
>CAYRRU010000023.1:0-6112 GCA_964426785.1 uncultured Candidatus Saccharibacteria bacterium
TGTTGGTAAGGACTGACGCCATCGCCTCACGCACCGCGAGCGATACGTAGTTCTCCGACGGAATAAGTTCTAGTCCTTCACGCTCACGCTTCTCTTCTCCTTCAATGATCTCAAATACTTCTGTATCTTCGGCTTTAATGTGGTCGTACATAACGTGTGTGCTAAACGAATAAAAGAAGAGTCTTTTATATAAAGCTGGACCAGGTCCTGGTAGTGCGGTTTGTAAGCATTGGAGACTAGTATACCGCTTTAGGCTTCGTGTGACTTCCGGAGCTTTTCAACGATGGTGAAGACGTTTTCGTGTATCTCCTCAAGCGTGCACAGCTCGTCATCTCTCATGCACTTCACCACATGCCAATTAGGTCGGGTGCGCGCAAGCAAAAGAGCTGAGCTGTGGCTACGCTCCAAGTATTGTCGGTCTTTCTCAACCGTATCTTTGTCTTCTCCACCAAGCGTATTGTTTTTTGCTGCACGCTTTTGCTCAAGCAAATGAAGACTTGTTTCTGTTGGGACCTCAAGATAGATGACTGCATCGGGTCGTGGAATTCCCAGAACCTCGTGCTCCATGCGATCAAGCCACGCAAGGAACAATTCTCGCTCGTGTTCATCTTCAATCTTTCCTCCTTGGTGAATTTGATTTGAGCTAGAGAAACGGTCAGCAATAACCACCTTGCCTTCTTCAAGCGCCGTGCGAATTGCTGGAGACGCCTCAAAACGATCAAGTGCGTAAAGTGTTGACGCAATCTTTGGATCAAGGTGCACAAAGTCCCCATGCTGGCCCGCCAAACACTCACCCACCAAAGCACCGAACATCTCCACGCCATACCGAGGGAAGTCTGCTTTATGGACCGCGACACCAGCCTCTTCAAATCGGTCGCATAAAAGCTTGGTTTGTGTAGCTTTTCCCGAGCCATCGTTCCCATCAAGCACTATAAACAGGCCTTTTTGCATGTCCCTAGTATACTGGCCTTAATGGAGCGAAGCTATCTCACCGCACTCAAAAACATCTACGACAACGGCATTGACCGGGAAGGTCGTAACGGGGCGACCCGTGCGCTCTTTGCGATTCAGCTACGACACAAGATGAGTGAGGGGTTCCCTGCTATGACCACGAAGAAACTCGCATTCAAAGCGGTGAAGAGTGAGTTGTTGTGGTTTTTGGAAGGCAGTAACGATGACAACCGTTTGAAAGAATTAAACGGAAGCGAGCGCACGATATGGAGTGCAAACGCCGATGCTGACTATTGGAAACCGAAAGCGCAGTTCCCGGGAGACCTGGGCCGAGTGTACGGCGTGCAGTGGCGCAAGTGGAAGAATGCAGATGGAGAGGAAGTGGATCAAATTGCAACGGTAATTGATAAGATTAAGAACAATCCTTCAGACCGAAGACTCGTAGTGTCAGCTTGGAACCCCGGCGAGCTTGATAAGATGGCACTCCCTCCGTGTCACATGCAGTTTCAATTCTTTCCGCATGGCGACAAACTCTCGCTTCACATGGTGCAACGCTCCTGCGACATGTTCCTTGGTGTTCCCTTCAACATCGCGTCCTATGCACTCTTGCTTTCAATGGTGGCACAGGTAACGAACCGCATTCCCGACGAGCTCGTGCTCACACTAAACGACGCCCATATTTATCACGACCACTTTAGTGCGGTGACCGAGCAACTTACCCGAGACCCCCTTCCCCTTTCACGCCTGCAGTTAAACCCCGACATCACCGATATAGATTCGTTCACCATGGACGACATTGAACTTATTGATTATCAATCACACGCACCTATACGCGCTACAATGGCCGTATAATTCACACACGCTATGGCACTTTCTGACCGACGCATTCTTGAAGAGATGAAAAATGGATCAATTGTTATTGCTCCTTTTAATGAAGACCAGCTTGCGACCTCAAGCTACGACGTCACCCTTGGTGAGTGGTTCTTCCGTGAGCAACCACCAAACTACAACCACTCCCTCTATAACATCTGGGACCAGGCACATGTGGAGCACGTGTGGGGAGCGAAGAAAGTAGAACGTGCCGTCTCTGCTAAAGTAGCGTTCTCAAAATACAACTTTGAGTGGAATGGTATTCACCCAGATGACAAGGTTATTGTGCTTCGTCCTGGCGAAACAATTCTTGCACACACCAACGAATTCATTGGTGGAAAAGACCACATCACCACCATGATGAAGGCGCGCTCCTCTATGGGACGTAACTTCATTGAGGTGTGTAAGTGTGCCGGGTGGGGCGACGTTGGGTACATCAACCGCTGGACGATGGAGATAACCAACAACTCCAAGAACTACATCATTCCTCTTGTGGTGGGCCGTCGCATTGCACAGATTGTATTCTTTGAGACCGGAACTATTCGTGGTGCGGACTACGCAGCAACCGGAAAATACGCATCATCAACAAAAGTTTCTGAACTTAAGAAGGCTTGGAAGCCTGACATGATGTTGCCTCGTTTGTGGGGTGATCGGGATACGAAGAAGAAACAGCCGTGGCACACCAAGAAAAAGAAATAGACCTAGATGTGTTTCAGACACGCCTCGGCTCTATCCAGGCGTTTGTAGTGTATGCGCCACTGCGCACTGAGGTACCTAATCATCAGCTCATCACGCTTCCGCTTGATGCCGTGCTCTACCAGATACAGCCCAGACCCTCTCTAAACCCCCTTGAGGAGGCCAAGGAAGCACTTGATACCATTGGGGATCTTCCGGCAGTAGTCTTCATGCCGGGACGTGCATTTGATACGCTCGGCACTCGTGAGGGCCAGGGTGGCGGGTGGTATGACCGATTCCTCGCACACGTACCGAGCTCGTGGCTACGGGTCGGATTCTGCTACGAGCACCAACTCTCATCCACTCCCCTCACCCGCAACGAGTGGGACCAGCCAGTGGATTATGTATTCGTGGTCTCCAAGACCGGCGAGGCAACCATTTATGAGACTCACGCACGCTCTGGTACGCTGTAGCTATGTCTCGCATCTCTCTCATCGCTGCCCTCACCAATACACGTGCAATCGGAAAGGAGCATGGTCTGGTGCACGTGATTCCAGACGACCTAAAACGTTTCAAAGAACTCACCACAGGACACACGGTTGTTATGGGACGAAAGACCTGGGAGTCACTCCCCGAGAAATACCGTCCGCTTCCTAACCGGGTGAATGTGGTAGTGTCGCGCGCTCCTGATTACACGGCCCCCGGTGCTGTTGTGGTGTCGTCTGTTCCTGAAGCACTTGAACGCACCAAAGACGAGGAGGAAGTTTTTATTATTGGTGGCGGTGAGTTATATGCCGCCACTCTTCCCCTTGCAGACCGTCTCTACCTCACCCTTATTGATAGCGATGTGGACGGTGACATACACTTCCCTCCTTACGAAGACGAGTTTACAAACGTATTGTTTGAAGAGGAGCGGGAGTTTGAAGATATGAAGTATCGATGGGTTGATGTGGAGCGTGCATAGCTATGGCCTATTTTTATTCTCCGTTCCGCAAGAAGTATCGTCCCACTGCCCGTAAGACGTGTGCGTTTTGTAGTACCAAAACCATGCGCCAACAAGGAATTAGGTCGGGTGATTCATATGTTGAGAACGGTTCGTATCGTTGGGTAATAAACTCGTATCCAAAGTTTGAAGGACATACGATGCTTGTGCCGAAACGACATGTGACTAAGCCAGGCACAGAAACAGCAGAAGAGGTCGTAGACCGTGAAGAACTTCTTGGGTATGCAGTGCAGATCTTAGCAGCGCAGTATCCCGATTCGGGTCTTGAAGTCTTCCTGCAATCTGGTTCTGGGTCTGAAGCTACCGTTCCCCACCTGCATTGGCATGTTGTACCTGCTTCTAAAAATGATCCGTTTAGAAGTTTTGAGAAACTAGGACAGTTCTATACAATTGAGCCGGGTCAGGAGCGCGTCGTGGCCTTCCCGGTCACCATGCGACATTCTCCGCAACAGCTCCTTTCGGCCCTTTCAAGAATCGCTTCAACCAAACGTTATCGGAGGTGAGTCAATGCCCCACAAGGCAGTCGTCATGGCGGGTGGCAATGCGACCCGCCTCTATCCTGCAAGCCGTGTCGTGAACAAGCACATGTTGCCTGTGTACGACCGGCCCATGATCCAACACGTTGTGGAGTTGCTCGTGTCTTCGGGAATCACCGATATTCACATTCTTCTCAACAACGACTACGCGTTCCCTATCCAGCAACATCTGGAAGGGGGCGCCGCCTTCGACTGTTCCATCACCTACAGTTACGAACGCAAGGCGATCAGCCCGGTGCTCCACCTGTTGATGGCCCAGAAGTTCGTCGGCGACAACTCGTTTACCCTCATGTGCGGTGACAGTTTCTACCGGGCGCCTCTCGCGCTTGATGGGATCACGGCTCCGCATATGTGGGTGATGCCGCTCGGCAACTTTGACGACTTTTCAAAGTACGCCGAGGTCGGACTCGACGACGACAGTCGCGTCGTCTCGTTCACCGAGCACCCGACTGAACAGAAGACAGGCATCATTCAGACTGGTGCGTGGCTTTTGCCACCGGACGCCTTTAGTCGGGCGGCACGATTGATGAACGAGGCGACAAGTGAAGTTCAGATTCGTCACCTCGTGCGTGAATACATCGACGAAGGAACGATGCACGCGACCATGATCCCGGCCGAGTCTTTCCTCGATCTTGGAACCCCCGAGGCTCTCTACCAGGCAAGCACTTTGGTTCGTGCAAGTCTTCTCGCCTGACAAGCGAACAGTCGCCGGTTCCCCCAAGGGGCCGGCGACTTTGCTTTTGCGTACATAGAAAAACCGCCCTCTCGGACGGTCTTTCTTCTTCCCTATCTCCCCTACTTCACATCAACACCCATTGAGCGGGCAGTACCCTCTACAATGCGGTCTGCTGCTTCAAGGGATCCTGCGGTGAGATCCGGCATCTTCGTCTCTGCAATCTCACGTACCTGTGCACGAGTTAGGGTTCCTGCCTTCTTTAGAGGCGCTTTTCCTGAACCCTTTTCAATACCCAGTGCCTTAAGAATAAGACGAGACATAGGAGACACCTTAAGCACGAATGAGAAGGTACGGTCATCGTAGACGGTAAGGTCCACAGGAACGATCTGACCCATACGGTCTTTGGTTGCCTCGTTGAACTTGTTAACAAAGTCGCCAATGTTAACACCAGCTGGACCAAGCACGGTACCTACAGGAGGCGCCGGGGTTGCTTTACCTGCGGGGATTTGAAGCTTAATGATTTTTACTACTTTTGCCATACGAAATTGTTAGGTGACTGTACCTTAGAGCTTCCTTACCTGCAAGAAGTCGAGTTCAACGGGTGTCTCACGACCAAACATGGCCACCAAGACTTTCACCTTTCCTCGCTCCTCATCTATCTCCCCTACCTTGCCCTCAAGTTCCTTGAACGGGCCATCAACGATAGCGACGGCGTCGTCCTTCATAAGGTCAATGCGGTGCTTAGGAGCTTCCTGACCCATGCGCTTCATAAGTACGTCAACCTCGCGCTCCTCCATAGGAACGGGTGTTGTACCTGAGCCCACAAACCCGGTAACACGTGGTGTGTTACGCACGACAAACCATGAATCCTCGTCCACAATCATGCGCACGAGAATGTATCCAGGGTAGATCTTCTCCTCTTCAACAACGCGCTTGCCTCCCTTCACCCGAATCTTCTTCTCGGTTGGAACCACGACCTCAAAGATCTTGTTTTCCATTCCAAGAGATTCAATGCGCTGCTTCAGGTTACGTTCAACAGCATTCTCATACCCAGCGTAGGTATGAATGGTGTACCAACGGGGCTCGCTATCGAAAGCCTCGTCCGAAAACTCTGGAGCGGTGCGCGTATCCATAGGATGTGATGTTATCGGCTAAGAAGATAGGCCATGCCGTTGGTGAAGGCATAGTCTAGTCCCGCGATGAGCAGGGTCGCAAATACACAGATGATGAGGATCAGAACGACGTGCGTCACCGCCTGTCGTTGGGTTGGCCAAACGACGTGCTTAAGCTCTGCGACGACGTTCTTCAGATATGAGATGAGTCCTTGCATAGTGGTTCTAAATAAAAAAGCCCCGCGGGCCTTTATAAAAGCATGGTACTACTTGGGTTTTAGAGTGTCAA
>CAYRRU010000023.1:6212-8149 GCA_964426785.1 uncultured Candidatus Saccharibacteria bacterium
CTACTTAATCTCGTAGGTAACCGAGACGTTTGCCGTGTATTCGTTCTGACCAACCGGAAGTGTTGGGGTCGCGCTCTGCACTTTCACACTATCAGCGACTCCCCCACCCATGCCGTATCCGTACATTGGGTATGGCTGGTTGTTATCAATGTATGACACCACTTTGCCAAGCCTGACGCCGAGCTGTTTTGCAAGACGCTCTGCTTCTTCACGAGCTTTGCTGATTGCTTCTTCACGAGCCTCGCCCTTTACCTCTTCTGGGTTCTCAAGAGCAAAGTCAGGTCCACTGATGTTCTGAACACCAATCTCTCCAAGCTTAGCAAGTACCTCTCCTGCTTTTGCGGTATCACGCACCTTCACCTCAACCGTCTGCATAACCTGGTATCCGGAAATGCGTGGCGTAGACGGAGGACATGGCATGCCGTATGCACAGGCAACACCACCGTTGTATTCGTACTGCGGAGAAACCGTATACGAAAGCGTGCGTGTGTCGTCCTCCTTAATACCAAGATCCTTAATGGCCGCGAGTGCGGCATCATTCTTCTCAGTCGCAGCTTTCTGTGCGTCAGCTACCTGAGCTTTCGTCTCCATAACGGTATAGGTAACGCGTGCGATGTCAGGAACACCCGCTGCCTTGCCTTCACCTGAAACCGTAATGGTGTTCATGATAGGGGAATTGGAGCGTCCAATCTCATCCAACCCATCAATGGTCTTCACCAAAAGAAAGAGTGCAAGCAATCCCAAGACTGCAATGACTCCCCACTTCACCATTCTGTTGTTCATAATCGTATCCATACGTTCGTTCTTATCCTTATAGTTACTGGTTCCTGCTCATAGTACCACGGCCCACTTTATGAAGAATGTGGTGTATGCTTGGCCTATGGAAACACCTTTTCTCCTCACGCTTATCAGTGTTGTGGGCGTCAGTCTTGTATCACTTGTCGGCCTCTTTGGCCTTTCTTTAAAGGAGAACATCCTGCGCTCTTCCCTGTTTGCGCTCGTGTCTCTTGCGGTTGGTGCGCTCCTCGGGGACGCGTTCATTCACCTTATCCCGGAGGCATACGAGTCGGGCATGCCCGCACTCTCCATCTCGCTTTCCATCATTGCTGGTATTCTTATCTTCTTTGTCGTTGAAAAGGCACTCCACTGGCATCACCACCAAGGCATTGAAGACCAAGAGCACACGCACCAGCCTCTCGGGAGCCTTATTCTCGTCTCGGACGGATTCCACAACTTCATAGATGGTCTCATCATCGCTACCAGCTACATGGTGTCAGTTGAAGTTGGTATCGCAACAACGGTTGCGGTTATTCTGCACGAAATTCCACAAGAGGTTGGTGACTTTGGCGTCCTCATCCACGCGGGCTACTCAAAGGGCAAAGCATTGTGGTTCAACTTCCTTTCAGGACTTGCCGCGCTCCTTGGTGCACTTGTTGCCTTCCTGCTCGGCAGTATGACCGAAACTATTACCCTCATGCTGGTGCCTATTGCCGCTGGTGGTTTTATCTACATCGCACTCTCAGACCTTATTCCTGAGCTCCATGGTCAATCCGACAAGACCGTACGTCATGGTGCGCTTCAGTTTTTCTGGATCCTTATGGGCGTTCTCTCCATGGTCCTCTTACTCGGACTTGAGTAGTTAATTCAGTACGAGATTCGCGAGTGCGCTGAGGAATGCCTGATGTTCAGGAAGCTCCTCCACAATAAGCGCAGGGTCAGTCCAGTTTGTTACGTCTCGTTCAAGAACCTCAAAGCGCAGTACGTCGCTCGCTCGTACAAGATAGTACGCAGAGTGTACGTGCCCTTCAAAACGCTCTAGTACTATTTTCTTCATCATGTGGGTTCCGACCGTAACGTCAGCAAACGCGGAGAGCTCAGGGGTTGTGCCAGACGGCTCAAGCATGGTGTTCGCGAGCATTACCTCGTTAGCTGTTTTT
>CAYRRU010000024.1:0-7717 GCA_964426785.1 uncultured Candidatus Saccharibacteria bacterium
CCTCCGACCTTAGGTTTATGAGTCCTATGCTCTAACTACCTGAGCTACACCAGCAATAGGGACACCATACTATGTCTAGCCTCACTCTTCAATCTTTTGGAGACGCTCTTCCGCTGGAGCAATATCCTCCGGGCACCCAAGCGGGATCCAAGTCTTTTGTACTACAACCGCAATGGGAGCGTCTTTCGCAAGTTCCGTCACGGCAAGAGGGAGGTAATATTCTCCTCCCGGCGAGGGCAACACCGTATACGAGAACACACGCTCATCAAGCACCATGGCGCCTGTAGAGACGAGGTCTGTTGGAGGATGTTCTGGTTTCTCCACAATCCCCGCAAGATTGCCGTCTTCGTTACGCGACACAACACCAAACTTCTGAGGCTCACTGTGTGGAGCAACAATAAGTGCAAGAGGGTGCATGAGTGCTTCTACCAACGCTTCTGTGCCATGAATATCATCAGCGTTCAAAAGTAGGAAACGACCTGAAAGGTAGGGGCGCGCAAGTTCAAGCGCTTTGAGGGTTCCTTCTGGCTTCTCTTGGGTAACATATGAGAGAGATAGCCCGTTATAGGCATTTCCAAAATACTCTTTGATCATTTCCTGCTTGTATCCCACAACCAAAATGACGTCTGTAATCTCCTGAGGCAACGCATCAATAATGTGCGCGAGAATAGGCTTCCCGAGCACCTCTATGAGTGGTTTAGGACGAGCGAGGGTCAAAGGGAGCATGCGCTTTCCTTCGCCAGCTGCGAGTATGACTGCCTGCATACGCTCATGGTACCTTTTGCCCACACACAGTCAAAACGCTACATTCTTCATGCTAGAGTTGCCCTATGAACGAAGAATTTGAACAGACAGAAGCGCTTGTAAAAACACTGAACGATCCCGCACTTCGTGCCGAATATGCACGTCCCTATGACGACTACAAAGCAGGATTTATTGCCCGCTTTTTGGGAAACATCCTGGTAACATCAGGAAATTTGGTATACGGAAAACACCCTTCCTACGCCAAATTCAAAGCTGTTGAGGTAATTGCTCGAATTCCGTACCAATCATGGGAAGTTGCAACCTATACCCTGCTCACGGCCCTCTATAGCAATGAGAAAAAGGCGATGGAGCTATGCAAAACAAGTGCGTTTGCTCGCATGGCACAAGACAACGAAACGATGCATGTGGTGGTGATCTCGCAAATTGTCTGTCGCCGGCATGAACAAGGATTTTTCCGCCACACACTCATCCCACTCGTGTTTGCGTTCTTCTATTTCTGCGCATCTTTTGTGCTATACGTATTTTCGCGTAAGGCGTCCCTTGAACTCAATTACCTTTTTGAGAGTCATGCATATGCACAGTACAGTGAGTTCGTAGAGCGCGAAGCGGAACGTTTGAAACATACCCTTGTCACTTCAGAGTTCCTTGAATTTTACGGCAGACATGTACACACAGAGTACGAATTATTTGAATCCATTCGGAATGACGAATTGATTCACCGCAATCGTTCCATTCGTGAGATTCACGACTATACCAAGACAAAGTAAGCAAGGAGGGCAATAAGAAACGCAATCCCAGTAGCAGAGACAAGTAGTGCTTTTGCACGACTTCGGTCAGCAAGATGATACTCCTCATTATTCTCCGTGTGTCGGATACCCTCTCCGACATCAAAGAGTCCGTGAAGACCATAATGTACGGAAAAGTGATTACGAGCTTCAAGAAAACGTAGTGCCGCAATAAAAACAGGGATTCCAACCAAAAACATAAGGAACTGGGGGGCACTAAGAATGACGTGTAGTACCGGCCAAAGCACAGCGACCCCGACCGCCATCCAGCCATCACGTGCTCGTTTTGCTGCTTGCAGCGTACCTATGTTTGACGTTCCGGCTACATAGTTCATACGCTCATTGTACCCTTCTCCATTGCTCATACATACGTTTACGCAGTACACTGTGTGTATGGATTCAAAGAAAATACTTATCGCCGAAGATGACAGTATTTTGCGCACAGCGCTCAAGCACAAGCTTGAACAACTCGGCCACACCGTCATCACTGCTGAAGATGGAGAACAAGGATTAAAAGCCTTCATTGATGAGGCACCCGACGCTCTCGTTGTGGATATCATGATGCCCAACATGGATGGTGCCACCATGCTTGAAGAAATTCGCACTCTCCCTGAGGGAAAGCATGTGCCTGCTGTTATTCTCACCAACGCGGACGATCTAGGCTACGTCGCACGCACCACGAACTCTGACGCAGACGCGTATCTCATCAAATCAGACCAAAGCCTGGACGAAGTGGTTGAGCTCATCAAGCACAAGTTTATTTCTTCGGAAGCGTAACGGTGAAGGAGGCACCACCCGTCTCTTTGTTTGTAACTGACACACTTCCACCAACAAGTTGTAAGGCCTTCTGTACCAAGTAGAGTCCAAGACCCGTTCCTTCAATACCACGATGCTCGTGGTTTTTAGAACGATAGTATCCAGCAAAGATATCCCTCTCGTCTTCAACAGGGATACCCTCCCCTTCATCAGTAACAGAGAAATGGTGGCTTGTTGCCGTTGCCTCGTACGTAACACGCACCACTGAGCCTTCCTTTGTGTACTTGATAGCGTTAGAGAGCAGGTTAAAAAATACGTGACGCATCACATCCTCATCAATTTGTAGCTCAAGGCTAGCCGGCACCGTTTCCTCAACGACAACTGATACTTTCTTTTGCTGTGCTGCTAGAGCAAAGTTCTTTACAATGTCTTCTATAAAAGGACGCATCCGTACAGGACTGGTTGTAACCTTTCCTTGTTGCTCAAGTTTTGTTACGTCAAGCAAGTTGTTCACGCGTTCAATAAGTCTCGTTGCAACATCGTGTACTTGAGTTAGCGACGAACGCGTTTCCGCCTCAAGTGGAGTGTTTGAAGACAACATGTCTTCTAGTGCCCAGCGGACGCCCGTAAGTGGAGTACGGATCTCGTGAGACGCTATGGAAAGAAACTCTGCCTTCTGCTCAAGTGCTACCTCCTCCTTTCTACGAATGTAGTGTACGGACATAATGAGCGCTATAAGGAGCAAGGACACGAGGAACGGAAGTGCCGCATACGCAAGAGCATCTCCAATGAACGTCTCTGCAGGTAAATCAAGGCCAAGGAGCGCGAGTACCTCTCCGTCTGGCCCATACACTGGAGCATACGCTGAGATCCACATACCCCACCGATCCTGTGTTGGCCCGTCAGAGCGTCCCACTCCATCTTTAAACACGTCATGCATCTCTTGGGGTGCCTCCTCGTATGTTTGTCCTGGTGGTGAGTAGTCCTCGGAATGAGATTCTTCTGAGTCTACGTAGAAGAACAAGGTGTCGTCCGGAAGTGACCCAATGAGGTATATAAAGCGAACGTCTGAGTTTACGCTACGCACGTCAGCAAGAAGTGTTTTAAGATCCAGATACACTGGATTCTCAATATCACTCTCTGTCCCCGTAAGTGCACTCAATGAGTCAGCCGGCAACATCTGCGCAATGGTGTGTGCTCGGTCCAGAATATGAGTACGTCCTGCGCTATCAATAGTGATGTATGTGTAGAATGAAGCGCCAATACCAAGGATAAAGAGAAGGCCAGCAAGCACAGCAAGGGCAGGAGTATGAAAACGTCTCGCTACTGGAATAAGACTCATAATAGCCTCAGTATACCGTGCAGTATGGTCAACGAAGCAATGTATACTAAAGGTATATACGCTTAATACGTCTGTGGTATGGTTCTAACCTTTTTCTTTGCTCAGTTTCTTGGCCTCATTATGGCCATTGTCGGTATTTCTCTGTTCACTCAGCGCCGTATGTACCTTGAAATGGTTACTGCTTTTCGCGAGAACCGGAGCTCACAGTTCGCAGCAAGCTTTATGGGTCTCGTACTCGGAAGCACCCTACTACTAACACACAACGTATGGGATGGCGGAATGCTTCCGTTTCTTGTGACCCTTATAGGATGGCTCATGTTCCTTAAGAGCGTTGCTCTCCTCGTGCTTCCTACCGCAACACTCGGACGTTTGCTGAAACCTCTCTCTCACCGAAAAGCATTCGTTATTGCTGCAAGTGCCTTCATTGTTATTGGCTTGTATCTTTTCCTCGCAGGATCAGGAGGGCGTTAAAGGCTGAAAAAGGCCGCTCCCTAGGGAGCGGCCTTTTTCTATTCGGCCTCTTCCAATATTTGATCCAGGTGTCGTTCAAGTGCGGTGAGATTCGCAAGGAGTCTTCGGTACAGCATCAACTCCTCCTTGGATAGTTCTCGGCGTGTGCGTGCCCTATCAAGCGCCCGAACATCCTTCTCCATGTTCGCTTTCATCTTGAGGAATGCCTGGTGCATACCTTTACGCACCACAGGGATTGCTGACGAACGACGAGCTCGCGGTCGTTGCACGTGGAGCCACTCAAACACGGCAATGAAGATTGAAAGGAGTGAGATGAACGTGAGGCTCAGCAAGGCGATGAGCAGACTGATGTGTACGGGACCAATCTTAAACAATGTCTGGTTCAGCAGTGTCTGTGGAGCCGAGAACGTACGCTCTTCGGTTGTGCGATTCCCTGCCGCATCAATAAGCGTCACTTTCAAGCTATGTAGCCCCGAGGAATGAACCGGAACGCGGATTGATTTATTCTCAACGTCTTGTGGGTTGTAAGTCTTTGTCTTTCCATCATCTAGTGTGACTTCATAGCCAACAACTCCGGAAGCATCGTCAGTTCCCTCGGTACGCACAAACACAGCACTTTCGTTCTCGTCATACAGTGCCTCAAGCGCATTGAATGATGGTGCAGTTGCATCAATCTTCACCCGATATGTACTAATCTCACTCCACACTCCTCCTGAGCGGTAGCGCATACGGAAATACCACGTTCCGTCTTCAAGGTTCTCTATCGTCTTCTCACTTATTGGCTTTGTGTAGCTAACCGTAGGTGCCTCTGTTGCCGACGTGTCTATACCAAGTTGTACCGCCGTGGCTCCTTTAGGCAGTGTCCAAGAGAAATAGGGACTTGCATCTTGATACCAACTCTCCGATGAAGGGTGTGAACTTGATGTTATGTCTACAGGGCCCTTAGCAACCACTGGCTCCACTGGAGCAGTTGGCTTAGGTGTAGTTGGAGTAGGCGTTGGCGCAACGATGGCTTGCATAATTGTTACTTGAGTACCTGAGGAACCTGAAAGGACGTTTGTACCAAATCCATCGTTTGCACGAACAGCTGCACCGGTAAGCGACAGTGTGGCAGTACCTGAGCGTAGTGCCTTAAATGTTACCGAAACAGCAGTTCCGCTACTTGAGACTCCTGGATTCGGTACTCCCCCGTTGAATGAGACCGTACCAGCTCCACTTGAGAGCGTTGGCTCCTCTACCCAAAGAGTAAAGAGCGAACCCTTACTTACCGAAAGAGCCTGTAGTGTCCCTGTTGGATAATGGAGAACTGCTTCTGCGTTATTTATAGCGGTTCCTTCAGGATTAACTATCACGCGTGCAGTTATTATGTCTCCTTCAGATACGGTAACTGGTGTCGCAGAAACACTCACTGTTGCCGCAAGTGCATACACCGGAAGCATCATTCCGAGCCATACGAACACAATGAGAAGGAAGTTTCGCATTATCGTCGTAGTCTCATGAAGGCAAGCACCGCTACCCCAAACAGCACGAGCACATACGGAAGGAACGTAAAGACTTGGTACAACAATCCTCCAGTTCCATCGACATGGACTCGGCGATTGTTCCCTTTCAGGTCAGTCGCCTCCACCCAAACAGGATTCCCTGCAGTTGCGTCTTTAAGCAGGTAGTACTGATCGGTACTTATATAAGGCGCAAACCATCCTTCCTTCACTGAGTAGCGGGCAATTCCAGAACCATCGTCCAATGCATAGAGGTATACGTACGGTGCATTATCAAACAAAGCAGGATCACTACCAAGTTCAGCGACAACTTCACGAGGTCCATCTATGTCAATCAAATTCTCTGGTGTGATCGCTTCAGTACCAACAGACACAGCAATCTTTGAAGACGCAAGTGCGATCGGGGTTCCAGTGCCATCAGCCCGGAATCCATACACATTTTCAGAGGAAAGCGTGTACACTCCTTGCGCAGGTGCAGTTGCGTGTATGGTAAACAAGAGTGATTCACCAGAGGTCATCAAACCACTACCCATGACTCCTCCTGTAAATGAAATTTCTGAGGTGCTTCGTGAGTATGCTGGGACTACTGGCCATACCGCGAATGCTGAACCTCCCGTGCTCACTCGTACCACGTGCATGTCTTCTGGAATGCGGATACTTCCCTCAACGGCGTTAAGAGCCTCTCCTTCCGGATTAATGCGTACTTCAATTGAAAATTCTTGATTGGCCTTCGCTGGGGATGGTACGAGTACAAGCGTTGCCGCGTCCACAACATACGGTATCAAGAGAAGCATCAGCAATCCGGTGATTCGTTTCAGGTACATCATAATTATCGGTTCCAGTTATAGAGCAGGATTGAGAAGTCCACTGAGTCAACTTTATTGTCCCCGTTCATGTCAACGCGTGTATTCCTAAATGGCGGACTAGTCTTCCAGAACGCAAGCATAATTGAGAAGTCTATACCCGACACCTTTCCATCATTATTGATGTCCGCGGCAGTGTTTTGAGTTCCGCTTCCTGAAGTGCCAGTTGAAGCTCCCCCACCACCTCCACCGGCTCCTCCACCGCCAGCCTCCGCGGCAGTCGCACTAAATTGGCGTGACGCACGAGAGATCTCCGTTCCATAGTAGACCGCAATCTTGAAGTAGTACGTGCCAGTCGCTGGAACTGTTGCGGTTAGAACAGTGTCAAAGTTGGCCCCTGGTGCTATGAGTTTTGCAGCTGATGCATAGTATGTATCGTTACCTCCTCCACAAGAGTTGTTTGGATCAGTCACCACACACCACTCGTACTGGTATTCGTACGGCACGTCACCCTCGTTTGTAATGCGGACATTCGCGCTTACGTTTGGAACCTGAGTACCGGCCATACTACTGATAATGACCTGTGGTGGAGCGGTGGTGACGTTCCAGTAGTCGTTTCCTGGAAGGGTCTTACCTGATTCAACCGTCGCTGATATGACACTCTCCCAAACTCCCCCTTCAGCAGATGGGCTTGAGGCATATGCATACTCGTAGGTACCCACACTTGTGCGTGTCATCACCGCGTTAGTTACAACAACGTTTCGACTTGGGTCATATATGGTGATTGTTGGAATATTTAGCGAGTCAGTTAGCGTACCGCTGTATACCGTCGTCACAGTAGCTCGGTAGGTTTCTCCCGCAGCAATGGCTCCGAAGTCAGACATAGAAACGGTCCATGGCGTCTGAGAAGACAGAGTCAGTGATGTTAGTGAACGAGTCGCTGAACTCCAGACGTCAGCTGCAAGGCTTCCGAATGTAGTGAGAGAACGTGAACCTGCACTCCACACGCTTCCTGGGATGGCGGCAATAGAAGCGGCAAGTGACGTGGAGGCATTACCTACAGTAGTGTTTGTATTGCTGTTTACACTTGCCGTACCTGAAGTAATTGCTGAGTTAAGTGATGTAGATGCCGTTTGTAGATCAGTGAGTGTGGCGAGAGATCCAGACGTGAGACCTGCACCGGTCAAGGTACGGGTACCGTTGGTCCAGACGTCAGCTGCAAGGGTGCCAAAGCCAGTCAGTGTGCGTGTGCCTGCTGCCCAGACGTTCGTTGGGATTGAAGCAATTGATGACGCA
>CAYRRU010000025.1:0-584 GCA_964426785.1 uncultured Candidatus Saccharibacteria bacterium
TGGAGTTTCAAGATGTACATGTATCCAACCGAGATAGCCTGCGCCATCGCTTCTCCGGTACGGCCATCAAACAGACGCATGCGTCCTGAGCGATCAAAGCCGGCAGCCTCAAGCTCGTTACGAATCTCGTCAGCTGATGCTCCTGCAAATGGAGGAACCACAGCCTGGTATCCAAGCGTGTTAGCAGCAAGTCCGAGGTGCATCTCAAGAATCTGACCAAGGTTCATACGTGATGGAACACCAAGTGGAGTCAAAATAAGATCCACTGGATTACCCTCGTCGTCGTATGGCATGTCTTCCACAGGAAGCACGCGGGAGATAACTCCCTTGTTTCCGTGACGACCAGCGAGCTTGTCACCCACCGATACGTTACGAACCTGCGCAACCGTAACGACAATCTTCTTGATGATGCCGCTCTCAAGCTGATCACCCTTCTCGCGAGAGAAGACGCGAACGCCGATAACGCGACCACGCTTTCCGCCTTCCATGCGAAGTGACGTATCCTTCACGTCCTTTGCTTTGTCTCCAAAGATAGAACGCAAGAGGCGCTCCTCAGGAGTAAGCTGTGTCTCACCCTTCGGTGT
>CAYRRU010000025.1:594-4248 GCA_964426785.1 uncultured Candidatus Saccharibacteria bacterium
TGTTACTTTTCCAACAAGAATGTCTCCAGGACGAACTTCAGCACCAATGCGCACCACACCCTCCTCATCAAGGTTCTTCAAACGAAGTTCTCCAACGTTTGGAATGTCGTGTGTGGTTACTTCCGGCCCAAGCTTAGTGTCGCGAACGGCACATTCAAAGTCTTCAATGTGAATGGTGGTGAACTTAGAGTTCTCAACCAAGCGTTCAGACACAATGATGGCGTCCTCGTAGTTAGCACCGCTCCATGACATGAAGGCAACGCGAACGTTCTGTCCGAGTGCCATCTGACCGTGGTCGGTTGAAGAGTTGTCTGCAAGTACGTCTCCCTTCTTCACTTTTGCTCCCATAAGTACTGATGGGCGCTGCATGAAGGCAGAGTTCTGGTTGGTCTGAGTGAGGCCCTGGAGTTTGTATTCCTTCTTCTTGCCGTCCTTGTTTTCAACGACGATCTTGCGTGCGTCTACATAGGTTACCTCTCCTGCCTCTTCAGCAAGAATAAGGCGTCCCGTGTTTCGTGCTGCATGCTCCTCAATACCGGTTGCAACAAGTGGTGCTTCGGGAACCAACACCGGTGTTGCCTGCTTCTGCATGTTTGAACCCATGAGTGCACGGTTCGCGTCGTCGTGCTCAAGGAACGGAATCATCGCGGTTGCAGCGGAGAACATTTGGTATGTTGACGCATCAATGAGATCAATCTCATCGCGAGACACCACCGCAGGCTCGCCGTTACGACGTACTTCAATCGCATCAGGCACAATGCGCTTCTTCTCATCAAGTGGGGTTGCACCGTGTGCAATGGTGCGACTCTCCTCTTCAAGTGCGTTGAGATATACGATCTCTTCCGTTACTGCTCCCTTCTTCACCACCGCGTACGGTGTTTCAATCACACCAAACTCGTTGGTGCGTGCATGAAGAGCAAGGCGAAGGATAAGACCAATGTTCTGTCCTTCTGGTGTGTGGATAGGACAAAGACGTCCGTAGTGCGATGGGTGCACGTCACGAACTTCAAAGCCAGCTCGCTCACGCGTAAGACCACCAGGTCCAAGAGCAGACAATGTTCGCATGTTCTCAAGCTCAGCCAGAATGTTCTGCTGGTCCATGAACTGGGAAAGCTGGTTGGCCGTGAAGAATTCACGAACGCTTGCCTGGAATGGGCGAGGGTTGATGAACGCCATTGGGAGAGAGGTCTCAGACTCAATGGTGGACATACGGTCCTGGATGTTTCGCTTCATGCGGCTCATACCAACACGCATACGTGCTTGTAGAAGCTCACCAACGAAACGAACACGACGGAAACCGAGGTGGTCAATGTCGTCAGGGACGGCATTAGGGTCCTGGTTCATGCGCGCGATTTCCGCAACAATCTTGGTGAGGTCATCAAGCGTGAGGGTGCGTGCTTCAAGAGCCTTGGCATCAAGTTTGCCACCAAAGCGCTGGTTCAGGCGGTATCGTCCAACCTTAGAGAGGTCGTAACGCTCGGGGGTAAAGAGCGCATTAACGTACTGCTTTGCGTTCTCTGGGGTAGCAAGATCCCCATCACGCATACGGCGGTGAATTTCAACAAACGCGTCCTCAAGAGACTGCGCGGTGTCGTGTGCAAGTGTTGCCTGCATTGCAGCAAGCGCAACCTCGTCACCCTTGAATCGCTTCAGAAGTTCATCCCGACTTCCTGCACCAAAGACGGTGAGGAGGTTTGATACGGGGAACTTTCGTTTGCGGTCAATCTTTACGTAGATTGCACCATCAGCCTCTGAATCAATCTCAATCCAGACACCACGAGACGGGATGAGCTTTGCGCCGAAGTAGTTCTTTCCCTTTGATTCCTCAGCGATAAAGAATGCACCGAATGATCGAGCAAGCTGAGGCACGATAGCGCGCTCAACACCGGACACGATGAATGAACCGTGTGGGGTCATCATCGGAAGGTCCGCAAGGAAGATTTCCTGCGTCTTCTCGGTTCCCATGGTCTTGTTGAGAAGCGTAACGGTTACCTTAAGAGGTACTTCGTACGTGCGCATGTTCTCACGCGCAGTCTCCTCATCTCCCTTAGGCTCTCCGATCTCAAATCCATCAATACGGAGTTCAAACTTCTTTCCTGAATAATCAGGAATTGGTGAGAACTCGTTGAAGAGTTCTTTGAACCCATCCTTCAAAAGCCAGTTGAACGATTCCCTTTGGTGCCCTACCAAGTCAGGGAACGGGACGCGGAGTGGCTGGAATGCTCCGAACGTCTTTTGCACGAGCGCTTTTTGAGTTCGCATGTCGTTCGCAAATTATGGGTGCTACCGAGAAACGCCAAACGGGCTCGTGCACGACGAGCCGCGTCCCGTTTCCCGGACGCTTGTATAAATAAAACCTTGCTTTTGCTACCCCCAGAGTGCCCCCACCACTCAATCTGTTCTGGTTACGTAGAGTCTATACCTCCCGGACTCTAGAGTCAATGAAGGGTGGGTGAATAGAATAAGGGCCACCCTGGTGGGCGGCCCTTTGAATCTTTGGCGAGGAGGAGATTAGTGGTGTTCCAGCTCGCCGCGGTTGTTGTAGGTCTCGAGGCGGGGCCTCGACTTGGGCTCGTTAGGGCCCGTCGAGTTTGTACGCCCCGACCTGGCATCAGGCGACTTGTACTGTCCGGCTGCCCAGAGGTAGCCGATGAAGGTGGACACGGCCCAGAGCGCGAAGAAGATCCCCGCAATCGTGAAGCCCATTTGGTCCCAGATGCCGGCGCTGAAGAGTAACACCATCGCCAGGGTGATGATGAGATCAGTCAACGTGGCTTCAAAGGTCAGCAAGGCGTGGCCGATGAGCAAGCCGCTTCCGATCGCAACAGCGATCAAAAACGCAGTGAACAGAAACGGATCGTCCATTGGTTCCCCCAAATAACATCAGCCCCGAGCGGGCAGACTATTATTATGACATATAAATCAGCAAAAAGTCAACAGCTCTACTTCTTGCTCGCTTTCTCCCGCCACGCATCAATTTCCTTATGATTTCCCTTCTGCAACACTTTCGGAACGCGTAGCTTCTTCCCTTCCCATTCAATAGTCTCAGGGCGTGTGTAGATCTCTCTGGAGGCAACTCTTCGCTCCTCAACTGATTCATCAGTTCCAAGTACGCCAGGAATTCTGCGCGTCACCGCGTCCACAATTGCCATAGATGGAATCTCTCCTCCCGTGTATACCGCCTTCCCCACCGAATACGTATGTACCTTTCCAAAGGTTTTCATAATCTTCTTTGCCCGCTCATCAATACCCTCATAGCGCCCACACACGAGCACCACGTCGTCATATTTCAAAAGTGCGTCTGCTTCTTTGTTATCAAACTCTTTGGCGAATGGTTCAAACCACACCACCGCGATCTTTCCTTTCCTTCGGGCAAGCGCTTTCTTCACCGCCTTAACGACCGGCAATGCCTGCATCACCATGCCGGGTCCTCCCCCATAGGGACGATCGTCCACTTTGCTCCACTTGTTGCCTGCAAAATCTCGTGGGTTTTGGTAGCCAACGGAAATCTTCTTGTTCCCGCGGGCGCGTCCCAAGATAGACGCTGAAAGATACGCGTCACACGCTTCAGGAAATGCGGTAATCAGATGGAATCGGAGCATAGTAGAAGAAAAGCGACTTTCGTCGCTTATATCTTATCCCAAGTCAGCAATA
>CAYRRU010000025.1:4348-7609 GCA_964426785.1 uncultured Candidatus Saccharibacteria bacterium
CGCTTCTGCGGGAACCTCCTCTTCGGCAGTCGCTACCTCAGGAACCATCTCTTCGGTCTCAGTAGCCTCTGCAACTACTTCCTCTTCGGTTGGAGCAACTGCTTCCTCAGCAACCACCTCTGCGGTAGGAGCCTCAGGTTGAGCCACAACTTCTGCTGGCTTGTTCTTCTCAAGATTCTTCTTGGAGATAACCTGAATCTTCTTGCCCTCGTATACGCCCTTGGCGATAAGGAGGTTCATAACAGAAGGAGATACCTGAGCACCCTTCGCAACCCACTCTTTAATAAGCTCTGGTTTAAGAGAAGATTCCTTGGTCTTTGGGTTATAGGTACCAACGAGGTCAACATACTTCCCTGCCTTTGGGCCGGAAGCTTTCTCAAGCACTGCAATACGAAAAGCCGGGTCGTTCTTTCGGCCAATGCGCTGGAAACGGATCATCAACATAGTGGGGCAACTGTACCAGAATGGCCTAAATGGGTCAAATAAAAGCAAAAAGAAAGGACAGTGGGTTGAAACCGGAGAAATGGCCCACCGTCCTTCAAGTTGGCAGCCGTGCGCGCGGGTATGGCGGGGATAGAAGGCCAGACCGTTCAGGCTACTCCACAAGTATAACAAGAAATCCTGACGCATTGGTCAGGATGGTATGGCTCCTCTGGAAGCGTGCTGGACTCTTGCGAACCCAGCACGCCCCAGTGGCGAGTTAATAGTCTTTCGAAGCAACGTAGTTTGTCTCAACATGGACCCTCACGGGCGCATGCACTAGTCTTGCCGCGGCCACCCGTAGGAGCGAAGCGGCTGCATTCGGTCCAGCGGGTGGGCACGCATACCTTAGCATAACCAACGTAATCTGCTACAGTCATATCTAATGACACCCGCACTAACACACGAAGGACCTATTGTTATCACCCGTCGCGGTACGGGGTTTTTTAGCGTTGATCCTGAGAAAGACGATCTCATCATTGAACCGGAGAATCTAAACTTCGCACTCCCTGGCGATATGGTGAAGGTGGAGGAGATTGGTACCGTCACCGATCCAAAAACAAAGAAGTCCCGCACCGCAGCTAAAGTGGTTGCGGTCCTCAGCCGTGCACACGATAAGTTTGTGGGGAAGTTAATTGAAGCAAACCCCGACTCAGGACTTGGTGCAGGCGCCGTTATCCTGATTCCAGACTGGAAGAAGATGTACGTACCACTCTTGGTGCGTGGAGAGTCACTTCCACTTGAACACAAAGTCGTCGTTTCCTTCAAAGGATGGAACGAGAACGAACCTATTCCCTGGGGCACGATGGAAGAAATCATCGGACCTGCCGGTGTGCACGAGACTGAGATGCGCGCACTCGCTCTCTCCCAAGGATTCCGTTCTGACTTCCCTCCTGGTGTGGTCGCAGAGGCAAAACGTCTTGAGGAGAATGGAAAAGCAATGATCGCGGAAGAAACGGCGAAAGGTACACGCCGTGATATGCGTGACGCACTCACCTTCACCATTGACCCGGTGGACGCAAAAGACTTTGATGACGCCCTTTCGGTGCGCACTCTTCCAGACGGTAACTACGAGATTGGCGTACACATTGCTGACGTATCCTTCTTCGTAAAGCCTGGAACCGCGATTGATGACGAAGCACGAGCGCGCGCCACGTCCGTATACCTGGTTGATCGCACCATTCCAATGCTCCCTCATGTGCTCTCTACAAACCTGAACTCCTTGAATCCAAACGAGGATCGCCTTGCGATGTCTGCCGTCTTTACCATAGACAAGCAAGCGGGCGTAATTGATCGCTGGTTTGGAGAAACCATCATCCATTCAGATAAACGCTTCTCCTATGAAGAAGCACAGGAAGTACTTGAGAAGAACGAAGGTATCCACCTTGCAGAACTCACCATCCTGAACACACTCTCAAAGATGATGCGTAAGCGCCGAGAGGAGTCGGGCGCGATTGCCTTTGATACTCCTGAGGTGAAAGTGGAGCTAGACGAGAACGGCAAACCTATTGCCGTTCACCTTAAAGAGCGCAAAGACACAAACCTTCTTATTGAGGACTTCATGTTGCTTGCAAACGTTGCTGTTGCTGAAGAACTTGCCAAGCTCACCAAGAACGACAAGATTGCGAACGTCTCGGTGTACCGCGTGCATGACGCACCAAACGCAGAGAAGATTGAAAACCTTTCAGAGTTCTTGAAGGTACTTGGGTACGATCTTCCAACCCAGGCCGGGAAAGTAAAAGGTACTGACATCAACGCACTCCTTAAGAAGCTTGAAGGAAAGCCTGAGGAGTATTTGATTAAGGTCGCGACTCTGCGTTCTATGGCCAAAGCTATTTACTCCACAAAGAATGGTGGCCACTTCGGTCTCGCGTTTCCGTTCTACACGCACTTCACCTCCCCTATCCGTCGGTATCCCGACCTCCTTATTCATCGCCTCCTTAAGAACTTCACCAATCATCAGCCCGTATCGCGAGAGCAAGTGAACGAACTTGAGGAACTCGCAGCACACTCTTCAGAGCGCGAAGTGTCTGCTGCAGAAGCAGAGCGTGATTCCGTAAAGCTCAAGTTGGTTGAGTTTATGGAGCCTCGTGTGGGTGAGGACTTTGACGCCGTTATCTCAGGTGTCACCGACCGTGGACTCTACGTGCAGGTAAAAGAGACCATGGCTGAAGGCATGATCCGTATTCGTGATCTTGGTCAGGATTACTTCACGTATGACGATAAGCGATACCGCATTGTGGGTGAGCGCACCAAAGTGCAGTACTCACTTGGGGATCCTATCCGCGTGAAGCTTATCGCTGCACGAGTGCTTGATCGTGAGCTTGATTTTGGGCTTGCAGACAAAACAGACTAGGTCCCGTGTGGGACCTAGAGTAGGGGGAACGAACATTCTATTTTCTTGATTCGTGCGTCAAACGCTTCGTCCGATTGGCGGAGCGTTTTGACTTTCTTCACGCCACTTATCACGGTGGTGTGGTTTCTCTGACCGAGGCGCCGACCAATTTCCGGATACGAGAGATTCGTATTCCAGTACGCAAGGTACATCAGCACCTGGCGTGGCCGGGCAATTCGGCGCAAACGACTTTTCCCCAGCAGCTCCGCTTCCCGTACATTGAACTCAGCGCATACCCGATGGAAGATTCCGTCAAAGGTGGCACGTCGTTTCTTAATACAGGCAGGCGGTGCTTGGGGCGCAACTGATTCATGCATCGCCAAAGCTCCACAGCCAACAGGGCTATCTGCACCCTACGCCAAAAGGTCTCGTCTGTACACTAACCT
>CAYRRU010000026.1:0-6977 GCA_964426785.1 uncultured Candidatus Saccharibacteria bacterium
CTGCTTCGTCCATAATCATGAGCAACTCTTCAACCACACGTCGTGCGTACCCGACCCCAACAACATGCGTCGTTTCTTTATCCGCTACCAGTGGCGCAATATCAAACACCACTTCGCTTGGTGGAAGCGGTACGAACTCATCAATGTGTTGCTCGGTTGCGGTGCGCATCTCTGCAATAGATGTGCCTGGAACGTCCGCCTCAAACAGGTAGCCTCGGGATTCTGAGAGTGCAATGTTTGCAAAACGGAACCGGTGTCGTTTAGCGAGCATGCTTAGTGTTTCAATCACCTTCTTCTTGTCGGCGATTTCGTTATTTGCGATAACACCTGGTTCTAGTCGCTCTTCTGCAAACTGATCGAGTTCAAGGCCGTGGAGGTGCTCTTTTAGTATGGCAAGCTTGATGCCACTCGCAGAGATATCAATGCCTGCGGTTGGAAGTGCAAGGTAGCGTGGTGGTGCAAGCTCAACGCGTGCGACACGCATGAAATCGGTTCGTACCATTTGCACACAGTATAGCGTGCGCTTCTCTAGTGTGCGCTTGTTCCTGGGGGAACTGGTCGGTCGGGCGTAAGAAAAGCAAACGTGTCGTCGCTCCCTACCGCAAACAACATGCCGTTTGATTCAAGACCGCGTAGTGTGCGGGGTTTGAGGTTCGTAACAAACGCAAGCTGTCTACCAACAAGTGACTGCGGGTCGCTCACATATGCTTGGATGCCCGAGACAATTTGCCGAGGTTCCTCCTCTCCTACATCAACCATGAGTCGCAATAGTTTCTCGGTATCCGGCACTACTTCAGCCGAAAGCACCGTACCCACCTTCACGTCTACTTTCAAAACATCATCAATATCAATCATGGTTGCGTGATAGGTAGCTGGTAAGAATAAGTGCTGCGGCCGAGGAGTCTACAACCCCGTGTGTGCGAATGCCTTCAAAGTCCCGCCTGGCTTCTTGGGTGGTGAGCATCTCAGGCTCATACACAATCGCTACTCCCGTATCGCGCTGAAGGTGCTCTGCAAATGATCGCGCAAGCTTCGCCACGGGATTGTCTTCACCTTTAAAATTGAGTGACTCCCCCATCACCACCACTTCTACCCCTTCTTTTTTAATAAGGTCAGTGACCAGTTTCAGCAGGTCCCGGTCATTTGTAACAACCTTATGGGGAAAGCCCATAACGCCGGCTTCGTCTGAGAGCGCGAGCCCCACACGCTTCGTTCCGTAATCAATACCGAGATGCCTCATCACCTCATCGTACCAGAGGTGCCTTTAGCGCTCCATCATGCTAGTATCCGAAGCGTATGCAACCCACATTTCCTGGAGACCCTATGGGACTCGCTGCAATGGCAACGGTGTTTGGTATGAGCCCTTTGGTGTTTGGCCTTATTTTGCTTGTCGTGTCCGTTTGGACACTTGCAATCAAAGGCTATGCACTGTGGCAGGCATCAAAGAGCGACCAGAAGTATTGGTTTGTCGCCATACTCATCCTCAACACGTTCGGCATTCTTGAAATTGTGTATCTTCTATTCTTCCGTCCGAAGAACGAAGAGGTTGCGTAACAAACACGGAGGGGTGGCAGAGTGGTCTATTGCACCTGTCTTGAAAACAGGAGTCTCTTTACGGGGACCGCGAGTTCGAATCTCGCCCCCTCCGCCAATACTGTTCATGTGAACACACTTTAGTGGTCACTGGTGCTATCATTCCTTTATATGGCTCGCCCACCAATCTTTGAGTGGCAAGGAAAGGAATATTCGTTTGAACAAAAAAATGCCGATTGGTATTGGGCACTTGGCATTATCGCTATCGCTGGTATCGTCGCCTGCGTTCTGTTCAATAATATTCTTCTTGCTCTTGTGGTTGGTGCTGGCGCTATCTCTATCGCGCTCCATGCTGCAAAGCATCCACGCATCCATCGTTTTCAAATAACGGAGGAAGGTATTGTGATTGACGCAAACCTTTACCCATACGCCAACATGTTGCACTTCTCCGTGCTTGAGTATGCTGACCCATCCTGGCCCCCTGCCCTTTCAATAAAAACCAAGAGTCTGGTTACCCCACACCTTCTTATCCCTATCACCACCCACGACCCTATGGATGTGTATGAATATATCTCCAATCACCTTGAGGAAGGTCGACACGACGAGTCAGTGATTGATCGCATTGTTGATCTGCTACGCATCTAAAACTTGCGATTAGTCGTTAAGGGCGGTACAGTCATTTTCGTTCGGCTCCCGTCGTTCAATGGATAGGACGCGAGTTTGCGGAATTCGTACTGTAGGTTCGATTCCTACCGGGAGCACCAATAAAAGAAAAGGCCGGACTTTAGTCCGGCCCTTTCTTTTTGAGTAGCTTACGCTTTCACTTCTGCCCTGCGGATAGAAGCAACGAGACGAGACTTCTTGCGAGACGCAGTGTTCTTCTTGATAACGCCACGCTTTGCTGCCTTATCAATTGCCTTGTATGCAGCTGACAATGAAGTGGTCGCCTCCTTTGTCTCCCCTGTCGCCACAAGCTTCTTCACGGTCTTTACCGCGGCTGTGAGAGCTCGCTTACGACGCACGTTGAAAACGTGCTTCTTGAGGGAAGCGCGGTGGGCCTTCTTTGCTGATTTGGTAATAGCCATATGTATGCAGAATCCTACGCTACGAGGCCGTTCTGCGCAAGGCAGGGTTCAAAAATGGTACGATACCTTCAATGATTCGCCAGATTACGGGTACGGTCCTTGGTATTGAACCCACCGCCATCATTGTGGATGTGTCGGGGTGGGGTGTGATGGTACGGGTCCCCTCTCCGTCTGCTTTTAGTGAGGGAGAAAAGGTCTCACTCAAGACCCACATGGCGGTAAAGCAAGATGGTGTTGATCTATATGGCTTTTCTGACCCAGAGGATCTTCGTTTCTTTGAGATGACCCTGAACGTGCCTGGCGTGGGCCCAAAGACCGCACTCTCCCTTTTGGTGCGCTCTCCACGAGAAGCGCTCCAGACCGCAATCGGCAAGCGTGACCTCTCCTACCTCACACGAGTGGTTGGACTAGGGAAAAAGGCTGCCGAAAAACTTATGGTTGAACTCTCTGAAAAGATGATGGTATCGGAGGGTGAGCACCAGGGGGACGATGCTGAGGTGTTTGATACGTTGGTTGCTCTTGGCTACACCGACCGAGAAGCCCGCAAAGCGCTTGCGGCCGTGCCGCTCCATGTTGCTGGACGCGATGCGCGCCTTAAAGCAGCGCTCAGTCAGGGTCCTTCCTAAATCTATGCGCACACTCAAACATTTTCTTGAAACACTCCTCCCCCGCTCTGTGTATAGGGCGCTCGTGAAGCCCTATCACTTCCTGCTTTCGTTTGGTGCTGCGTGTTGGTATGGATTCCCAGCACAGAAGCTAACGGTTGTTGCCGTAACGGGTACCAAAGGAAAATCTTCTGTTACCGAAATGCTCTTTACGGTTCTGCGCTATGCAAAGCGCCCAAGTGCCGTAGCGGGAACTATTAACTTTGCGATAAATGGTGAGGTGCGACCGAATCTCTACAAAATGACGATGCCGGGTCGTGGGTTCATTCAACGTTTCCTGCGAGAGGCGGTAGACAAGGGAGCGACACACGCCGTTATTGAGGTAACGAGTGAAGCAACACTCCAGTACCGCCACCTCTTCCTTTCTATGAATGCACTCGTGTTCACCAATCTTCAAAAGGAACACATTGAGTCGCACGGCTCGTTTGAAAAGTATGCAGCAGCCAAGCAAAACATTGGAAAGGCACTAGCGCGCTCACACAAACGCCCGCGCGCCATCGTCGCAAACGCAGATGACGAGCAGAGCGCGTTCTATCTTGGTCTCCCTGTTGAAGAGGTGCTCCCCTTTAGTTATAGCGACGCACACGATGTCGTACTCGGGCCCGGCACTGCCTCTTTCACGTATCAATCCGTCCCCTTCTCACTCAAACTTCCTGGGGGCTTCAGCATCATGAACGCGCTTGCCGTCATTCACACTGCACAGTTTCTTGGCGTTCCTCTAGAAACGATTAGTGCCGCACTTCGTTCTCTGGAGCGCATCCCTGGTCGCACCGAGCGCATTGATGAGGGGCAGGATTTCCAGGCGGTCGTTGACTACGCGCACACGCCTGACTCTCTCAAAGCACTCTATAGCGCATACCCCGTCAGAAAGATATGTGTTCTTGGAAACACTGGTGGCGGCCGTGATACGTGGAAGCGCCCTGAGATGGGACGTATTGCGGACGAGTTGTGTGACGTGGTCATACTGACTGATGAGGACCCGTACGATGAGGACCCGTCCCAGATCGTAGAACAGATGGCTAAAGGTATGTCGCGCCCTCCTCGCATTATCATGAATCGCCGAGAAGCAATTAGTGCGGCACTGAGCGAGGCACGTACTGGCGACGCCGTACTTATAACTGGCAAAGGAACCGACCCCTATATCATGCGCGCTGGTGGCGAGCGCGAAGTGTGGAGCGATGCTCAGGTTGTACGCGAGGAACTCAAGAAGCTGTCTAAATAGTTGGTATCATAAGGGCAATGTACGGAAACGCATTCTTCTTCTTTGCGATGATTCTGTTTTTGTTCGTTGCATGGGTTGCAACGGGTGGACCTGACCGACCTATTTCAACGGCGGGCCCTTTTATCACACCCGTTACAAACGTTGGCCAAGAACAACAGGGTTATGGGAACTGGTGGGACATAGTGCCCGGCGAGAGCAATTGGTGGACAGGTGGCGGCGGTTCTAAGAATAGTTCTGGAAGCGCACAAAGTACGCTTTGGAAGACCCAGGACGATCTTGAAGATCTTCAGAAGGATCTCCAGGCAGCTCGCCTCTTTGGCACACCGTCTCCCTATCGCGGAAAGGTATCTATTGTGAAAAACACGACCGCTCTTGCAAAGACTGATACTGATGAGGAGTACGTTGTGCTGACTGCGTCAGGGAGTGCTAAAGAAAACATTTCCATAACGGGCTGGAAGTTGGTGAGCACACGTAGTGGAACATGGGGACGTATCCCAACTGGCACCACACTCTTTAAGTTTGGAAGTGTGAATAACAGTGGTGCGATCATTCTTCAGCCAGGAGAGCGCGCGGTGGTAACAACCGGTCGCTCTCCTGTTGGAACATCGTTCCGCGAGAATAGTTGTGCTGGGTATCTTGGCGAGCGACAAGACTTCATGCCGTCCCTCTCCCTCAATTGTCCAGCGCCTCTTGATGACTTTGATCGTTTTTATAATGGAGCCGCTGCCGACTATCAAAAATGTCGTAGTGCCGTGAGTGCACTTCCCCGCTGTGAGACACCAAGCTCACGAGCGAGTGGTACTTCCAGTGAGTGCTTCGCATTCATGCGCGCGCACTACACCTACAACGCCTGCACCACCTTCCACGCAAACGATCGCACCTTCTGGGGACGTACCTGGAGAGTCTACTTGGGACGAGCACAGGGTGACTTGTGGGAAGCGAAGAATGACACCATCAAACTTCTGGATAGCGATGGTCTAACGGTTGATGCCTTCTCGTACTAGAAAAGTGTGCTGTTGGGTGGTAGGTTAGTTCTACCGCCCATAGCTCAGTTGGTAGAGCAGCTCCCTTTTAAGGAGACGGTCCCAGGTTCGAGCCCTGGTGGGCGGACTAACGATGAGGACGCAGTGAGAGCGCAAACCGCTCAAGCGCAGGTCCAAGCGGCAAGTCTCCGCTGCGCGCGTCAGACACCAGTTCAATAAGTTTTCGCGACAGAGTGCGAGCTTCTTCTGGCGTCCAGTTTCTACTTCCCTTTTGCATCATGTCTCGTGCCTTCCAGTGCAAAAGGCCGTGCACCATCTCGGGCGCATCTCCCTCTCGGTATGCTTTGGTAAGTTCCTTCCAAAGTTCTTTTCCATCTTTAGCGCCAAGCGCGTTCACGAGTGCACTATTGAATCCTCGTGAGACCTTCTTTTCTTTTACATCTTCAACAAATACTTTTGCTGCGTGCTTCTCAACCTTCTTCAAGCGAGCAGGGATAAGTTTAGGCGCGAGTATAGCTATCGCGTTTTCCGAGCGTGCGAGTTCGTCTAAGTATCCAAGTACTAACTCTGCTTGTTCTGCTTGGCTGAAAGGGTCGTCCAAGAGCACCAGTGACTTTAAAAAGAAGAGTCCCTGTGTTCCCGTCGCCTCTTCTAGTTGCGCAGGGTTTATTTCGTCCACGCCAAGTCGCACATAGGCTACGTCTGGTGCTTTCTTTCGTGACGCAGCGACCCACTGAAACGCTTTAGTGCGTATTTTGTTTATGTCTGAACCGGTGAAGAGGTAGATCATAGCGGTTTCATCTCACCCCAATTATCTCCTATTTTTGCCTCTGCAATAATAGGGACCCCTTTGGTCTGCTCAGGACTCAACATAGATTCCATAATGCTCTTGATCTGAGGCACGAGATCCGCAACGCTCTCCTTCTGTATTTCATACACGAGTTCGTCATGCACCTGGAGGATAAGGTGCGCGCTACTTTGATCTCCAAGCAGTCTATCTATCTCCACCATAGCGAGCTTTATCACGTCTGACTGCGTGCCTTGAATGGGTGCATTAATCGCCATACGCTCTGCCTGTGCACGCACATACGGAAGCGCAGACTTCATCTCCGGAAACTGACGACGTCTTCCAAACAGAGTCTCCGTGTATCCGTTCCGACGTGCAAATCCTTTTGTTTCTTCCAGGTGCTCGGCAAGTCTCGTGAAAGTTGCGAAGTAGTCATCGTAGAAACGATGCGCTTCTGCGGTGGTGGTTCCAAGCTGTGCCTTAAGCGCGTTCACGCCCATACCGTAGAGAATGCCGAAGTTAATAATCTTCGCTCGTCTGCGCATTTCACGATCAACGGCGCTGCTCTCAACCTTGAACACGGCAGCAGCAACTTCTTGGTGTACGTCTCTTCCTGACTTAAATATTTCAATGAGATTCTCGTCGCCGGAGAGGATCGCTGCAATGCGTAGCTGAATTTTGGAGTAATCGAGTTCAACCAAG
>CAYRRU010000027.1:0-6711 GCA_964426785.1 uncultured Candidatus Saccharibacteria bacterium
GGGAGAGTTTCCGGATAAGTGGTTTACGCACGCGAAGCTCTCTCCCTCAAAATCAAACCCCAAGCTTAACTTCTTTGGCGTGGGCGCCTCACAACCGCTCTCCGTATGGATTCGTAAAGGATGGGTATACAAAGAGGATCCACGAGGATGGTTCCAGTGGTACTGCAGGTACTACATGGGACGTCGCATACCTGCTGAAGATGAGCGACAAATAAAGCGCTGGGTGAATATGCGCCGCCACCTCTCTCAAATTAAGAAGAACTGTCGCGCCCACGACTACACATGCAGACCCCGACAGCGTCAGGCAGTTTTGCACTGGGCGTACGATAGTCGGAAGATGTAGCGTATACTTTTAGTATGTGGATGATCTACGCAGCAGGGTCAGCGGTAACGGCCGCGCTCGTTGCCATATTCGCCAAGATTGGTCTTAAGGATGTTGATCCAACGCTAGCTACTATTATTCGGGCCGTGTTCATGGCTCTCATTCTTATCATCGCAGGCTTTCTCTTCCGCAAGTTTGAGGGTCTTTCCATAGCATCCATGAGCGGGAAGGCATGGCTCTTTATTCTGCTTTCAGCGCTTGCAGGAGCGCTCTCGTGGCTTCTGTATTTTGTTGCACTGCGCACGGGTCCAGCTGGCGCGGTTGCCGTGATTGATAAGTTTAGTGTCGTAATGGTTATTGTATTTGCGGCACTATTCCTGGGAGAATCATTAACTCTTAAGAGTGTACTTGGTATTGTGCTCACGGTAGCAGGAGCGTTACTCATTATTTTCAAATAACCTATGAATGGATTTGTCACCAATATTGAAGAAGTAAGCTTGCGTAATGAATTCTTTCGGGAGGTGCTGTATACCGATGATCGTGTGCAGCTGGTTGTGATGAGTCTAAAGCCTGGGGAGGATATTGGTATGGAGACGCACACAGATGTTGATCAATTTATACGGGTTGAGGCGGGAGAAGGGAAAGCAATATTAAACGGTGTTGAGCATCCACTGACCGATGGCTCGGTCATCGTGGTGCCTCAGGGGGTAGAACACAATGTGGTAAATCTTTCGTTAGAACATCCTATGAAGCTCTACACACTCTACGCACCACCACATCACAAGGATAAAACGATACATAAGACTAAAGCAGAAGCAGAGAGTTTAGAAGAGCACTTTGATGGTGTGACGAGTGAATAAGAAAAGGACCCACGTGTACGCGGGCCCCGTTTCTAAACACACAGAAAGTTGTATCGTTTAGATCGCCGAAGCGATTTCCTCGATGATGCGGTTGGTGGCGTCCAGGCGGCTTTCCGCTTGGGTGATAGGACGACCGACGACAATCCTGGTCGCGCCAGCCTTGATGGCGCCTGCAGGGGTGTCGGTGCGAGTTGGGTTTTGATCGTCACCAGTGACTTCAAGGCCCGCGGGGCGAACCCCGGGAGTCACATACTGGTACTCGTCGCCGTAGGTGCCCCGCATGAACGAGAGGTCTTTGGGGGCGCAGATGAAGCCGTCGCAAAATCCTTCCACCTTCTTCGCTCGCAGGAGCATCAGACGGCGAATGGTCATGCTTGGGCCATACTCGGCCTGTACATCGTCTTCGGTAGTCGTGGTGAGGACGAGGACAGCCATCAGGTGCGTTCTATCAAGCGCCATGTACAGACGCTCAAAGTTCGCCCGGCCAGCATCAGCACACGCTGTCAGCAGTTCCGGCTCATAATCGTTCAGGAACTCGCCGTCGTTGTGGAGCGTCTGGTCGATGTCGTAGAACTTGAGATCGGCGAAGACCGAAAGCCCAAAGCTCTTCACTTCGGTGATGAGGTTGTACCCACCAACGCGCAGAAGCGTATTCAGCTTCAGCGTAACGCCGGTGGGAGCGAGCTCTTCAGCAGCGCGCATGACGTAGTCACGCACGGACTCGTCGCCCAGATCCTCTTTCGTGGGATCGAGAGCGACGATGAGTCGTTCGTTCGGTGCAAAATTCACGATAGCCTCCTCTAGTACGTGGCGTTCAGTCGGGCCCAGTTGACTTCACCCTTGGCCGGAATGGCTTCAGAGCCTTGAGCGCATAGCGGACAGTCTTCCGGTTGCCACTTGGGCATCGGATGATTGATAAGCGCGATGATCTTGTGGCCTCGGACCTCGGTGAGGCCAGAGCGATTCACGATCGCACCCACGAAGGGAATGGTTGACGCGCCGCGGTTAGCGACCGCGTCCAACATGTCTTCAACGCTTTTGCCGGTCGTGATGGTGTCCTCAACTGGAAAGACGATGTCTTCCGGCTCAGGACCCCAGCGATCAAACTCCATCCGAGTACTGCCGGCGACGTTCTTCTTAGTGGTGTACGCCGTATTGCAGTTGAAATGCCGCGCCACATCGTGCGCCCAGGTGATGGCGCCCATGCCGGGCCCCGTCACCATGGTGACGAACGGTATCGCACCGATCTCAGCCAGCAAGACGCGTCTGAGGTCAGTTGCGGCCATGTCAAGGAGGGTAGGGTCTTTGCAGACCATACCTCCATTGAAAAAGCCGCTGCTGTGTTCGCCCGCGTTCAAAATTGCATGCGGGCGAAGCGGGTTGCCGTCGTGGATCCAAAGAGCACCACGACTATTCCCTCGCTTCATCCATTTTTTCCCAATCGAATCCATTTTGTAGCCTTTCTGTAGTCTATGAACGTATGCAGGTGCATACGAAACGAAAGATTCAACTGCACGCGTTATACCTTAATTCAAGGGTTGTGGCAAAGAAGGATTCTCGCGTTGCGCATATTGTTCCCTAATCTTCTTTCCAGGCCAGCGGTGATAGATAACAGGCACCAAGACAAGCGTCAGAATGAGAGAGAAGGCAAGACCGAACATAATCGCAAAAGCGAGCGGGCCCCAGAGTGCTGAGACAAAGGAAAGAGGAATCATTCCTACGACGGTGGTGATAGTGGTGAGCACAATAGGGCGAAGTCGTGACGCAGACGCTTCAACAACCACATCGGTGAGCGTAATGCCTGGATGTGCTTTTCCAATACGGGCGATGGAGTCCATCAAAATAATGGCGTGGTTAATAATCACACCAGCAAGTGCGATGACACCCAGCATTGAAGGGAACGAAAGAGGTGACTGGGTTATTGCAAGACCTGTCATCACACCAATGAGCGACAAAGGAATAATGAGAAGCAAATAAAAGGACTGTCGGAACGAGTTAAACTCAAGCACTAGGATCGCGAGCATAAGTGCAGCACCCGCAACGAGTGCAAGTAACATCTCGGTGAAGGACTGATTCACATCCTCAGTCTCACCACCCACCTTCATAGCTACACCTGCAGGGAGCGCAATATTGGCCATTTCTTTCTCAAATGCTGTCGCAATTACAATAGGGTTTGCTCCGGGTGCTGCGTCTGCTTCAAGTGTTGCGGTACGTGTACCGTCTTTGTGACGGATGGCTGTGTTTGCCTGTTCATACGTAATAGTTGCAATAGAAGAGAGAGGAACGGGACCGCGAGTACCGGAAACAGTGAGTTCGCGAATCGCATCAATGGAAACGTGTGTGGTCTCGCTTGGCTCAACATAATCTTGATTGAGATCTAGTTTGACGCGCACTTCAATGTCATCAGAACCAGTGCGTATGTCGGTCGCCTTTGCCCCATAAAGAGCAGTGCGCAGTGCGTCAGCAACCACTACCGGAGAGACGCCAAGTGCGCTCGCTCGCTCGCCATCAAGGGCAATTTTAAACTCAGCGCTGTCATCTTTGGAACTGGTGGTAACGTTTGTAGTGCCTGGTACGCGCGCGAGCACTTGTGCAGCATCCTCAACACTCTTTGTGAGTGCTCCAAGGTCGTCTCCTGAGAAGGTTACGGAAATAGCTTTTCCTGTTGGAGGACCGCCGTCAGGGGATGATACCGTCACGGTTGCTGATGTAACAGCTGAAAGTTTTGAACGCAAGTCAGCCATGATCTCGTCGCTTGATTCTTTGCGCTCACTTTTGGGCACGAGATTAAGCGTAATGTTTGCGAACTTGCTTCCCGAGAGACTTGTGCCACTAAAGGCGCTTCCGGTACCAACCTCAGTTACAAATGACTCAATACGTGGATCGCCGTAGATAAGTTCTTCTACTTCGCGAACTGAAAGGTCAGTGTCAGCAAGCTCGGTACCTTGAGGCTTTTCAATTGATGCATAGAGGAATTCAACATCGTCCGTTGGGAAGAACACTACTTTCACCAAACCAATAGCGGGAAGTGAGAGTGCTACCACAAACAGCACGCCCATGAGGATGAGGAACTTATTCTCCTTCTTTCGGTCACCAAGCATGTCGCGCAAGAATGCTTCATACCAACGCTTTGCGCGTTCGTTGTACCGCTCCTGGCGCTCCTCCATTTGAGAGAGTCCTTTGCGCACAAAGAAGATCGCAAGAAGCGGAACGAGACCGAGTGCGACAAAGATGGAAGCAATGAGCACAAAGATAACCGTATAGGGAATAGACGCAATAAACTTGCCGACAATACCCGAGAGGAAGAAGAGTGGCAGGAACACCGCTACTGTGGTGAATGTTCCTGCAGTAAGTGGCCATGCGTATTCTTTGATAGCCGCAACCGCTGCTTTGTATTTATCTCCATACTCAACCAAACGAGTGTGAAATGCTTCAACGACTACAATGCCTGAGTCAACCAAAATACCTATCGCCAGAATAAGAGAGAAAAGTGAAATGAAGTTGATGGTGTTGCCGGAAGCCCAGAGACCAATGAAGGCAATAAGGAAGGAAAGCGGAACAGATGCCGCCGCTACGAGTGACTCGCGCCAACCGAGCGTAAGGAGAAGTACAATCATCACAAGTACAATCGTCTCAAGACCAACACGAGAAAGCTCAGAGAGGTCGTGCGCCACATCCTCAGAAGCGTCATATGAAATAACTGTCTTGGTTCCGGCAAGCGTTGTTTGCTCAAGTTCCTTTAGAAGATCTTTGATGGCGTGTCCCGTTTCTACAATGTTCCCCCCGCGACTTTTATATACGGAAAGGGTAAGTGCGGGCTCTGAAGGCTCGCCTGCAACCGACACACGAGAGAACGTGCGAGGATCCTCAAGACCGTTCACTACGTTTGCTACATCGCGTACGCGAAGACTTGCGCCACCGGGTCCTGGTATGGATACGTTTGCAATGTCTGTTGCCTCGGTTGCGCCTGCTTCAAGACGCACCGCATACTGCACGCCACTTACCGTAATGCTGCCCAGTGGGGTTGCGACACCTGATGCGCGAATCGCATTTGTTATATCGGAGAGCGCAAGGTCGTACTGACGCAGTTTTGATTGTTCAACGATGACCTGAACTTCGCGCGCACGGACTCCAGACAAAGAGACGCTTGATACGCTTGGGACACGTTCAATTTCGTTCTGTACCACCTCACCAAGCGCCGTGAGTTCAGCGGGTGCCAGGTTTCCGGAGATAGATGCAATCAGAATTGGTTGATCTGCAAAGTTAACGTCAGTGACGGTGGAATCTTCGGCTTCGGCAGGAAGCTCTGGTTGCACTTTATCAACCTCATCTTTAAGAAGTTGAATTGAAGAATCAATATCAGCTTGCGCATTAAACTCAACGGTAATAGAGGACACGCCGTCTCCTGATGTTGAGGTAACTTTGGAAACACGCTCAAGACCAATAACACGATCTTCAATCTTGTTGGTGATAAGTGTTTCCACATCTTCCGCACTTGCGCCTGGAAGTACGGTCGTCACAATGCCCATGGGAATCTGGACCTCAGGAGATGATTCCTTAGGTATCGCAAGTGCAGCATAAATACCTGCTGCACCCAAAACAATCATCAAAAGCACCGTAAAGTGGTGCTTATCTATGAAGAATTTCCAGAAAGAAATCATGTTACTCGGCCACATTCACTTGCTGTCCTTCAGCAAGTCCGCGTGCGTCAGTCACAATACGAGCATCAAGTGGAAGAGTGGTTCGTATCTCAATACGATCTCCACGCACCTCACCAATCTCAACCGGCACAGCAACTAGCTTGTTCGTCGCATCCACCGTAAAGACAATGCGATCGTCGCTACGTAGTTTTACCGTTGCAAGAGGAAGAAAGAGGGGACCGGTAGGTTTCTCAACCGTTGTCGTTACATTTGCAAAACCAATACGTACTGACTGTCCATTTACCAGTTCTGTCTCGCCCGATACGGCAATGCGCACTTCAATGCGCTTGGTGAGTGGATCAAGAGCAGGTGCAATAGAGGTAACGATACCTTTGTACGAGGTCTCAATCGTCACTTCTTCTCCTGCTGAGATAAGCTCACGGTCAGCCTCTGAGACGTACGTAATGATTTCAAGAGATCCATTGTTTGCAACGGTAGCGACGTGGGTGTATGCCGTAACGTAGTCGCCCACACGTACCGGAAGGAAGTTAATCGTTCCCGCAATAGGGGCGCGCACGACAGTCTTCTCAAGACTAGCTTGTGCAAGACGAAGGGAACCGAGTGCTTGTTTGACACTCGCGTCTGCACTTGCTGTTTGCGATGAAGTGGTCGTTGTCTGTTGTCCAGCAACGTTTGCTGCCGTTTGAGCTGAACGCAATGAGCTACGTTCAGAAGATAGCGTACTCAAAAGAGAATCAGCGCTTGCGCGTGCAGTCGCAACTCCTGAGCGTTGTGTCGCTGTTGCTCCTGAGTCAGATGCATTTGCCGCACGTGCAAACAGCTGAAGAAACTCAGATGCATGGCGAGTTGTAGTTTCAGCGCGCTCAAG
>CAYRRU010000028.1:0-6524 GCA_964426785.1 uncultured Candidatus Saccharibacteria bacterium
ACTGCTCGGTCGTCAACGTCTGACATTTGGTATGAGTCAAGAACAAAATCACCACGAATAGTACCAACGTCTGAAGAAAGAGGCTCGGTTCCGCCGGTAATCTTGCGAACAATCTTTACCGCGTGTGCTCCCTGCCACACCATAAATACCACGGGACCAGCGGTCATATAGGTTTTGAGGTTTTTGAGAATGATTGCCGTGATCGCAAGCGGGTCTTCACTTGGCGGTGGAAGTCCCTTTGATTTGTAACTCTCAATAGTTTTTTCACCAGTGATGCGACGCCATTCAGGATCAAGCGTGTAGTGCGCCTCAATCATCTCTTCACTTGCAACGCCCATCTTAAGGCCGACAAGTTTTAGTCCTACTTGCTCATAGCGCTTCATGACCTCTCCGATAAGGCCACGTTGTACGCCGTCTGGCTTTACGATAACGAGCGTTCGCTCTTTGCTTGGGTGCGGTGTTGGCATAGTAATCAGCTAAATAATAAAAAATCGCCGAGGCGCTTAATGTACGGACTATACCCGAAAACAGGGTAGAACGCTATTCCCCCGGACGCCTCGTCACCACCAGTGTCCCCTCGTCCTCCACAAGAATGGTGTGCTCAAAGTGTGCGCTCATAGAGCCGTCCTTGGTGCGGTATGTGTACCCATCAGACGCTATGGTGACACCTGCCTGACCCGCGTTTGCAATGGGTTCAAGCGCAAGCACCATACCAGTGACAATCATGGGGCCCGTACCTGGGTGTCCTGCGTTAGCTATAAAAGGTTCCTCGTGGACCGCAGCGCCCACCCCATGTCCGCCAAGCATCTTCACTACGGAAAAACCTGTACCCTTGAACGCTTGTTCAGTTGCGTGCGAAATATCTCCCACACGAGCTCCAGGGCGTGCTGCAAGAATTGCGTCTTCAAGGGAGTTTTGTGTAACCTGCAGAAGCTCGGCAGTCTTTGCATTAATCTGACCTACCGGGACGGTAACAGCTGAATCAACCACAAACCCCTTATGGATAAGCCCGAGATCAAGCGACACAATGTCACCTTCCTTAAGGGTGATAGGTTTCTCGTTTGGAATACCATGCACCACTTCTTCGTTCACCGACACACACAGTGTTGCTGGATACTTCCGAGGAGCCCCCTCAGGCCGATACCCCTTAAAGGCGGGAATGTCTCCTCCTTCAACAATAAGTTTCTCAGCGAGCGCATCAAGCTCGTCGGTTGATACACCAGGAGCTACTATCTTAGACACCTCATGCAACACCACACCAAGACGTCGTCCGGCTTCAATAATACCTGCTCGTTCCTCTGGTGTGCGTACAATCATTATCCTTTGAGACGACTCTCAATCGCCTGGGCAACACCTTCAGGTGTGAGTTCTCCATCAATATCAACGACAAACCCCTTCTCACGGAAATACTCCAGAGCAGGTCCCGTAGACGCATCAAACGCACGGAAGCGATCCCGAATCTTCTCCTCTTCGTTTGAATCTGGTCTGTCTTCAGTCGTTGCACGGCTCATCATACGACGAAGTGCTTCCTCTTCAGACACCTCCAAATTAAAGACCATAAGATCACGCCCAAGCCACTCAATGATTTCTGAAAAATGTTTTGCCTGACTTAAGGTGCGTCCAAATCCTTCTGCTACCACACCCACATGATTATCAAGATCAAGAAGGCCACTCTCAAGTAGGTAGTCTGCAAACCAATCAGGAAGGAGCGTGCCCTTGTCATACATCTCGCGCACGCGGGCGGAAAATGGCTCGCCACCATCGCGAATCTCCTTAATGCGGTCCCCTGAGGACATGCGCACCCAACCAAGGCGCTCGGAAAGAAGTTTTGCTTGCGTGCCCTTGCCGGAGCCTGGGCGACCAATAATAAGAACGGTATCAATAGGATTCATGAATTTACTGTGTTTCGGCAATTGCCGTTTTAATTACGTTATCAAATGTTTCTTTTGCCGTCTCTTTTTCTTCTGGCGTGCGATTATGTATGACTACATCTGCACTCGGCATGAAGGTAAGCTCATCTTCATAGTGACGACGTCGCTTCTCCAATTCCTCCCCTCCCATAGGTGCTCTCGTGAGTGCGCGGGCAACTAAATTCTCCCATGATCCACCATCAACAAACACGGTGAGCACGTCCTCCTTATTCATGGTGCTCAGAACATGACGCACACCTTGCACTTCCATCTCCTTAAACATGACCTTCCCTTCCCGAAGTCCCTCCTCTACCCACTCTTTAAGCGTGCCGTAGTAGTTGTCGCTAAAGCGTGCCCACTCAAGCATCTCGCCCTTCTCAATCATCGCTTCAAACTCAGGAACTGAGACAAAGCGATAATGATCGTTCTCAACACCATCGGGTCTGCGCGCACGCGTGGTGTAGGAATAGGGGGTCACGAGCTCAGGAAATCGCTCTATCGCATGGCGCATGAGCATACTCTTCCCACTTCCCATTGCACCAATAACGAGAATAAGTTTTCCGCGGGCCATTGAGGTAAGGAGTTACTACTTTATCACAAGAGCCGCTTCAGTGAGCGGCTCATTGTTTTTAGTATTCGCGTAGTGACACTTGCGCGTCCACTTTGCGTATGAGGTCAACCAACACCTGGACACCGATCAAGAGTGCGGTTCCACCAATCAGGATAGCCGTGATGCCGGTAACTCCCTGGATGATAAATGGGATGACGGCAACGAGTCCCAAGAAGAGCGCTCCCGGAAGGGTGATGCGTGATACCACATTTCCAATGTAGTGCTCCGTCTCGCGTCCAGGACGAACTCCCGGCACAAAGGCACCTGACTTCTGAAGATTCTCCGCAACACGGTGTGGCTCAAAAGTGATGGATGTATAGAAGAACGTAAACATAACCACGAGTACGAAGTAGACCGCACCATAAGCATATGGGTTTGCAGCAAAAGCGGTATACCACGCATGTGCCGCATCAAGTCCCGGAACACCAATCGCAGAGAGTCCTGCAAACAGCATCTGCGGAAGAAGGAGCAGTGAGAGTGCGAAGATAATCGGCATCACGCCAGCCTGAAGGAGGCGGATAGGAAGGTAAGTGGTAGCACCAGCTGAGGACATCTGTCCGCGGCTTGCACGCGCGTACGCGACCGGCACAGAGCGCTCCGCTTCAGCCACCATGACGACCGAGTAGATAACTACGAGCGCAAGTACGACAAACGCAATGTATGCAGGAATCATTGCGGGAGTTGCCGTAAAGAGAGCCTGAGAAATACCTCCTGGAATAGAGGAGAGAATACCGGCCAAGATAAGGAGTGAAACACCGTTTCCAATACCGTATTCAGTAATAAGCTCACCAACCCACATAAGGAGGATAGATCCTGCAGCCACCAAGAATACGTTTACCGCAAAGGCAAAGGCATCAAGAGATACAAGGATTCCCTGACTCTCAAGAAGGGAGAGGTATGCGACACCCTGGAGAATAGCCAGAGGAATAGTGAGCATACGCGCCCAGGTAATGAACTGGGTACGTCCTGCCTCTCCCTCTTCGGTGTACATACGCTTCACCGCAGGGAAGAGCACGGTAGCAAGCTGCATGATGATGCTCGCGGTGATGTAGGGGCCCACACCAAGCATGACGAGAGAAAGCTGAGAAAACCCGCCTCCTGAAAATACGGAAAGAAGACCGAGGAACTGGTTGCTTGCAAAGAATTGCTCAAGGCGAATGTGATCAACTCCAGGAATAGGAATTGCTGCAAGAAAACGAAACACCACAATGGCGCCCAAGAGGAAAAGGATACGGTTGCGAACCGCAGCGTCGCCGAGGATAAGTTTTGCTTTGTGTATCCAGTTTGAAATCATTGCTAGAGAAGTGAGCCGCCTGCTTTTTCAATTGCTGCTTTTGCGGTTGCTGACGCTGCACAGTTAGAAACACTAAGCGCTTTGGTGAGAGTACCAGTTCCAAGAATCTTCACTGGAAGAATACGTCCTGCACGGCTTCCCACCAACCCTGCCTTGTTAAGGGTAGCAGGTGTGACGGTGGCTCCTGCCTCAAAGTGTGCATCAAGAGAGGATAGGTTCACCGCAATGTATGGGTGCTGGTCGGTACGCACCGTACGAGAACGGTTCTTTCCGTATCCACGGCGCTTTGGAAGCTTCTTCAAAAGGTCACGCATCTCGGGGCGCTTCTTGTGTCCTGCACGTGCATTCTGACCCTTGGTACCACGACCCGAAGTCTTTCCGCGCTTTCCACCACGACCCACACGGGCTGAAGTGACGCGCTTTGTCTTTGCTGTAAGTGTGTGTGCTTGCATACCAGTATTATTTAGCCTTCAAGCTTGCAAGAGCCGCTACCGTCGCGCGAGCGATGGTGAGCTTGTTCTTGGTGCGAGTAAGAATCTTTGCAATCACATTGGTGACACCAGCGTACTCAAGTACGGTACGCATAGCAGATCCAGCAACGAGCCCGCGACCCGGTGAAGGAATGATAGAAACCGTTGATGACGCGTACTTCACCGATACGTTGTGTGCAATGGAGTGGTCCTTGGTAAGAGGAACCGTGATGAGGTGACGCTTTGCATCACGCACCGCCTTATCAATAGCAAGTGCGGTGTCAGCACCTTTTCCAAGTCCAACACCCACACGCCCTTTACGGTCTCCAATAACCACCGTTACGGAGAAAGAGAAACGGCGACCTCCGGCCATAACACGAGCCACGCGACGTACATCAATCGTTGATTGATCAAACTCGCTACGCTCACGAGGAGCACGCTCGCGCCCTGGGCGACCACCACGCCCTCCTGCTCCCCCGCGACGTCCCCTTCCGGCGTCACGTGTAGGAGCTGCTGTAGCAGGAGTTGCCTCTGGTACAGGTGTACCCTCTGGAGCTGTTGGAATTGTTTGTGTGTCAGTCATAAAAATATTAGAACGCGAGTCCGCCTTCACGTGCTGCGTCTGCAAGTGCCTTAATCTGCGCCTTGTAGCTGTAGCCTCCACGATCAAAGACCACCGTGGTAATACCCTTCTCCTTAGCGCGTAGTGCAATAGCCTTTCCGACCTCTACAGCCTGAACGCCGAGCGAGCCTTTGGTGTCACGGCCGTGTGCGGCAACGAGTGTCTTTCCTGCGACATCATCAATAATCTGGACTGAGATGAATCGGTTGGATTTAGACACCACCAAGCGAGGACGCTCCGGTGTTCCCGCGATCTTAGCGCGCACGCGTGCATGACGACGCGTACGAAGCTCTTTGGTAGTACTATTCTTAACTTTAGGTAGTTGTGGCATATCTAGTTTATACGGCCTTCTTGCCCTGCTTTCGGCGGATAACCTCGGTGTCGTACTTAATACCCTTTCCAAGGTATGGTTCAGGACGCTTGAAGTCACGAATCTCGGCAGCGAACTGTCCAACCTTCTGCTTGTCTGCTCCTTCAATCGTGATGGTGTTCTTCAGCACCGTTGCGGTTAGGCCAGCAGGCACTTTTGCCGTTACGGGGTGTGAGAAACCAAGTGCGAAGACGAGTTCGTCTCCCTTGAGTTCAACCTTGTATCCCACTCCGTTAATGATGAGCACTTTCTTAAAGGGAGTCTCAACCCCAGCAATCATGGCGCGTACGTGTGCAGCGAATGTACCGGTGAGAGCACGCGCAAGCTTGGTGTTGTTCTTAGGCGCGACCATGATGCCCTCAGGCGTTACGTCTATAGAAATGGATGAGTGAATGTCTTTAGAAAGAGTTTCCTTTGGTCCCTTAACGACCAAAACCCCGTCCTCCGTATTGACAGTTACCTTTGCCGGAATGGCGATAGGCTTTTTTGCTAGGCGTGACATATATGATTACCAGATTTCAAAAAGGTTCTCGCCTCCGACCTTTACCTTGCGGGCCTCTCGGTCTGAGAGAATTCCCTTCGGGGTTGAGAGGATGCGGGCACCAAGTCCGTTCTTTACCGTATGTGCCTCATGTGCAGAAACATAGAGACGACGTCCGGGCTTACTAATGCGCTTTACGTCCTGAATTTTGTGGTTGCCCTTTGCGTCGTACGCAAGCGTAACCTCAATGGTCTTTGGCGTCTTCTTAGATACTTCAACGGCTGATACGAAGCCAAGTTCTTTCAATTTAAAGGCAATCGCCTCAACGTGATTTGAGTGAGGTGCAGACACAACCGTGTTACCGATCATCCCGGCATTCTTCAAACGAATGATGAAGTCTCCAACGCGGTCAGTTACCATGATGCTTTCTTAACGCCAGGAATCTTACCCTCACGAGCGAGTTCGCGGAACTGGATACGAGATAGTCCAAAGGCGCGTAGGTATCCACGGCTTCGGCCCGTAACTGCACAGCGGTTCTTCACACGTGTTGGTGAGGAGTTCTTCGGAAGCTTTTGTAGGCCCTCAGAGTCACCAGCACGTTTAAGCTCAGCACGCTTGGTAGCGTACTTCGCAACGAGTTTTACTCGTTTTGCGTTGCGGGCGAGTTGAGATGTTTTAGCCATACGAAAAAGAGCTCCGAGGAGCGTTCAAGCACTCTATCAGCATGCATATAGGCTGTCAAATATATGAAGAAACCCCCGGCAGCG
>CAYRRU010000029.1:0-6429 GCA_964426785.1 uncultured Candidatus Saccharibacteria bacterium
CCTTTGAGAGCGTATCAAGATACGTGAGAACGCGGCCATCGGTGTAGTAGAGGTTGGTCGTTCCTTCATCGAGTGCATCGGTTGTTGTTGCGTACCAGGTCGTGAGTGAAAGTTTTGCATCAAGCGCGCTTTGCAGATCTGTTTGGTTTGAAAGTGTTCCGGTGATTGATCCCCATGAACCACCTCCACCACCAGTGATGCCAAGCGACGACGTTGCGGTGAGTGTGTATCCTCCGCTTCCATTTCCAACCAAGAGTTGGCCATACACTGGTGCAGTTGCAGTTCCTGTTCCGCCGTTTGCAATAGGAAGAACGTCAGTCACGTCAGCGCTAAGTGACACGAGTGAAGTCGCAATTGCGCCCGCGGATGCCTTCAAGAAACCATTGAGGGAGCCGACGGTAAGGGATGGGGTTGAGAGTGCGCCAGTAGATGAAATGGTAGTCGTTCCTGTTCCCCCAATTGCTGCAGAGTATGCGGAGAGCGCTGACGTTGAGGCGTTAGAGAATCGGACCGTTGATGGAAGTGAGAGCGTGAGACCACCTGAACCGTTGTCGGTTGCGGTGATTTGATTTGCGGTACCTGTGAGCCACGTAGAGAGGTTTGTTGAAGTGGCGTATCCCGATGCATCTACCGAGAGAATGCGATTTGGCGTCACGCCCGTAAGGCGGAAGAAGCTTGAAACAGCAAGGTTTGTTGAAGTGGCGTTGGTGGTGGTGGCGTTGGTGAAGACTCCGTTGGTGATCGTTGCCAATGTTGAAGTAAGAGTGCCTATCGTGCCCGTTGTCGCATTGAGAAGGGTTGCAAAGAAGTTCGTTGAGGTGGCGTTCGTGGTGGTTCCATTTGTTGCAATGAGCGTGCTAAAGATTGAAGACGTTGCGGTAAGTGTATCGAGACTAAGCGCAGTACCAGTAGCGTTTGCAAATTGTAGGGGGCCTGCAAATGATGATGTTCCTGTTGTTGAAGTTGCCGTAAACGTTGGCGCGGAGATGGCTCCCGTTACTGAAAGCGTGCTCACGGTGAATGCTCCCACAGTGAGTGTGCCGGACACTGATGCGTCTCCTGTAATAGTTGTGGTCGCTGCCGAAAGAGCTCCACCAATTGAGCCAGCTCCCGTGACAGTGATTGAGTCTCCAGAAATCGCGCCACCGAGCGTTGTGCTACCTCCGCTCGTATCTATGTCGGCAATCGTTTCGTGTAGCGCATCAATTGAAAGCCATACAGGTCGCATGACTGCAGCGAGTGTGCGGGTAAACAAATCTTCCGTCACACCGCGAACCGTTGTTTCCTTTGTGATTGCATACGTAACGTCACCTTGGATGATCGTGGTGTCTCCATTTTGGATAACCGTTGTCGTTCCACCCTCCACAGTCTGAGTAGGCACAAATGGAATAACAGCAAGTTCTCCTTGCCCAGTAATTGGAGCAAAGAACAAACCGATTACGTTGCTTGTTGTTTTAAAGAACCCATTAATTGCGTCATATGTTGCGAGTGCGAGCGAGCGACTAAATTGTTCAAACGGAGATGTAATTGCTTCTTTAACCGTAGCAACAAGTGGGAGTGCGGGAAGGTCTAGAGCGGGAACGCTGTCTGTGAGGGCCATACCTACGCCTGCGATATTTGGTGTCATCCCTCCCAGCGCTATACGTGCTGACTCTGTAAGCATTCCGACCTTATTTGAAAGGGTCTGTTGAACGCTCGCAACGCGTGTCTGGGTGGTGTTAATGCCTTCTGCAAGAGTTACCACTGCCTTTGCTTCTGAGAGAAATGTTGCCTTCGCAACGTTTGGTGTTTGTTCAACCCACCATGCAAGTGAGTCGTTGTATGCGGTTTGTACGCCGGGAATAGTCTCCTGAACACCTCTCCCGAATCCCTGACCAACAGCATACGGTGTTCGAATGGTGTATGCGGCAATACGTGGAGCGTGTGCAGTCCATGCGTATATTGCATCGATGTACGTACTCAATACATCCTGTGATGTACGAGTAACGTGCGATGCAACGGTACGCGTTCCTGCAAGTACTGAAGGACCAACACGTGTTGCAGCGTCACGCGCGACTTCACCAACCGCAAGCGCTGACCACTCGGAGCTGGCAGGAACCACTTCTGCCACGTCCTGAGTATGTACAACAGATAGATATGCGAGAGCCCCTTTAACTTCTGTTTCAGTTTGCTCAGCGGGAGGAGCAGACGCATGAATAGCAACCGCATTCAACGAACTATCAATATTTGTTGCGTAAGCAACGCTCTCAACATTGTTTGAGACATTGGAAACATAAAGTCCTGCTAGTGTTTCGTAACTCTTAGTCCTTCGTTCAGCATCAGCTTGAACAGCTAGAGCAAACACTTTTGCTGACTCTGAGACTTGCTCGCTCGCTCCAAGAAAGGCGACAGCTACACGATCAACGGATCCAGAGTGCGCAGCAATGGCTCCAGTAAACAAAACAAGAAAGGCGGTAAGTGCAGCAAACGCATGGTCTGAAAAGCTACTCTTGACAGTTCTAGGAAGTATTTCAAATGGAGAACGAGACGCATAAGACGTTTTTGAATTTGAAATTGGAAAACGTGCACTCTTGTACTCTTGTCCCAACTTTGCTGACAAGCTTTCTGCCAATTCTTGCTTTCGCTTTGACTGATTAACTACAAAAAGTTGCAAAGACTCGGAGTCAACTAACCATGTTCTTCCGACCTGCAAGCCTTCAATTTTTCCTGAACGACAGAGTCGCGAAAGGTAGTCGGAGTGATATCCAGAAAGCTCGGACGCTTCCTTAGTTGAGATCAATTTTTTTGGGAGTGAAAGGGACATGTCGGATAACCGAATTAACTAAATAATAACTTAGTTTTTCGGATACTCCGTCCCAATTCGTGTGGATAAAAAGTGAGAAACAAAATGGCGAAAAATATTTCAGAAAGTTTTGAATTTGAGTATAGGTTGGAGCAAAAAAATTACGCTCTACACTAGAGCAATGGAAGCACGATCAGGAAATTGTACTTGCGATAAATTCATCCTCCCCTAGACGGTTACAGTGATGTAGCAGGGAACGCGTAGGTAGAGTCGTTTTGCGCTCAATTTTCGACGAATTATGTGGCTGTAAGGTCATAGTGAACGCCAACACGGTGACTAACAGGCACTAGAAGCCCTGTTATTCCTGAAGAGCGGCGAACTTATTACAAAAGACGCACCCGAAAGGGGTGCGTCTTTTGTATATACTTGTTTATCTTGTCTTGCCGAGACGAGATATCCTTTTATTTGTTTACTTTAAGGATACTCGTTCCACCGAGAAATCTAACTGGCTCATATTGTATGCCATCTTTTGTGAGCATTGAGTCAAACACTCCTGCTCCAACTACCGCGACAGCAAATGCTCCTATCGCCACTGAGATCAATAAAGCGCGCACCGCAAGATACGAGCTCCCCCGTTGTCGTCTACGCTTCCTAGGGCGATCCGCTTCTCTGCTGGGTGTGTCTACTACATTTACTGGAACCTCAACTGGTTCTGGGCGCCTTGGAACCTCGTAGGTTCGATGTATTTCAACAACTTCCTCTATCTCAGGTGTAGCTGGCACTGGATCATATACTTCTTCAGGCTCTTCTTCTGCTTCAAGAACTTCTTCCCTTTGCTCTATCACAGCTTCTGTTTCAAGCAGAGGCTCATTTCTTGTCGCAAACCACTCTTTCCATGCGGACTGCATCTCTTCTATGGATTGAGTAGGCTTTTCTGGCGCCTCCAAGGACTCTGGTTCGCTAGTAACGTTCAGAACATTTACACTTGAGCCTTGAAACGCAGGCAGCTCCGGAAGCCCCTCAGCGCTATAACTTGGCTTTTCCCATGTATCAAAAGCCGTAGATGAACTCTCTGTCTTACTCTCACGCTTAGAAACGTCGGTTTCCTGCCCAAATCTGTGCTCTTTTATCGATGATTCTAGTACATACCAACTTCTACCAACAAGAGTTGCCTCAACCCTACCTTCACGGCAAAGCTGCCCCACGTAATCCTTCGCATAACCAGTAATTTCGGCCGCACGCTTTGACGAGATATATATCTTGTCTCCAATAGTAAGTTCTTCCATATATAGATAATAAGCTATCTCGTCTCGAATAGAAAAGATTTCAAATAGGGATAACTTTCGTCATAAAAAAGTAAAAGCGCCCTTTTGTGGGCGCTTTTACTGCAGGTGCCTCACTATCCAAGTGCCCGCACAAGCATCTCCTTGATCACACCAGGGTTACCTGCTCCCTTAGTGGCCTTCATGGCCTGACCTACGAGGAACTGGAGGGCTGCCTCCTTTCCTGCTCGGTACTCAGACACTGGACCTGGGTTGGCAGATAGCACTCCCTCTATGGCCGTCTGGAGCGCGCCCTCGTCACTGACCTGAAGTAGTCCCTCCTTGGTAGCTATCTCTTCGGGATCTCCTCCATCAGTAAGGAGGCGCACAAGAACATCCTTTGCTCCACGGGACGAGAGCTTGCCACCCTGTACCATGCGCATGAGCTTAACGAACGGCTCGGGTGTAAGAGTTTCAAACTCAACGCCCTCGTTCTTTGCATGCCATCCTCCAACGTCCGACACAATGTAGTTCGCGCAAAGTTTCAACAACTCCCTATCGCCCTCAACAAGGACTTCAACCGCGTCAAAAAAATTACTCCTCTCTAGTGTTGCGGTCAGATACACTCCATCGTCTGTCGCAAGACCAAGAGCCTCGTAGCGAGCACGCCGATTCCACGGCAGCTCTGGGAGTGAGGCGACCAGGGTCTCCTTGGCAAATTCAGGCACGCTCGAGATCCGTAGTTTTGGTAGATCGGGTTCTGGGAAGTATCGGTAATCAGCGCTACCTTCTTTACTCCTCTGTCTGAAAGTCTTCTGTGCACTCTCATCCCATCCTCGCGTTTCCTGCACAAGAGTCTCTCCCTTATCCAGAGCAGCTGACTGGCGTTCAATCTCGTACAGGATCGCACGTTCAACTGAACGGAATGAGTTAAGGTTCTTAACCTCAACTTTTGTTCCAAGCTCATCGGTTTTGCTCACTGAAATGTTTGCTTCTACACGCATCTCACCTTTCTCTAGGTTTGCATGCGAGACTCCTAGCGTTCTAAGAAGTAGCTGTAGCTCTTTTGCAAATTCTGCTGCGGTCTTAGCGTCGTGAATTTCAGGCTCAGTTACAAGCTCCATGAGCGGCACACCGGCACGATTAAAATCAACAAGACTTGTCGTTGCTCCATGAGAAGAACGAGCGGTGTCTTCTTCAAGATGAATTCTCGTAACTGGGATGTTGTTGAGTACACCGCCCGTAACAAGCGGATGCTCATACTGACTTATCTGATACCCCTTCGGAATGTCTGGATAGAAGTATGACTTGCGGTCGAACTCCGTAAAGTCGGCTAGTGTGCCTCCAATCGCCGCACCGACTCGCAGCACATGCTGTACTGCGGATTCGTTAATCGTTGGAAGAGTACCCGGATGTGCCAGGCACACTGGGCAAATATTGACGTTCGGTTCCCGCTCAGACGAATCGTTGGCGGAGTCACAGAACATCTTGGTCTTGGTTGAGAGCTCAGCATGAATCTCAAGACCTATGGTGGGACGATAACTCATTAGCTACAGCTTATCGCAAACACCCTTCCCTGGGTAGTGCTGAGCTAGTCTGCGGAAGAATCTTGGAGTTGCTTGGCGAGGTAGTCTGAAAATGCCTTTAGTGAAGCGTCGTCTAGAATTGAGACCGTTACCACCTCCTTCCCCACCGCCTCTTGGAGGGCTTTTCTCTTGTTCTCTAGTTCTTCGGGACTTATGGTGTCTGTTTTGCTCAAAACGACTATTTCTTTCTTGTCTGCAAGAGTCTCACCAAAGGCCTCAAGCTCGTTCCGTATGTTCCTATACGCCGAAACAATGTCTTCTTGTTCAGCCGAGACGAGATGTGCAATATATTTCGTTCTCTCAATATGTCTAAGGAACTTTGATCCAAGTCCTCGACCAGCCGAGGCTCCCTCAATGAGTCCAGGAATGTCTGCTAGAAGGAACCCGTAGAAGTCTCCAAGGTGTGGGTCAAGTGTGGTGAAGGGGTACGCACCAACTTTTGAACGAGCATGGGTGAGGGCGTTAAGAAGGGATGACTTCCCTGCGTTGGGGTATCCGACAAATCCAACATCTGCGATGATTTTTAGGGTGATATCAATATCTCCCGACTGCCCCTTCTTTCCTGGTGTCGCCTGCTCAGGGTTCTGGTTTGCCGCAGCCTTGAAGTGTGCGTTACCAAGACCTCCCATTCCTCCCTTGTAGATGACTCTCTGTTCTCCCTCGGTGAGCATCTCAAATACTTGTCCTGTCGCACGATCAGTCGCAACGGTCCCTACCGGAACTCTCAAAATAACGTCTGCGCCGTCTGCGCCATACTTATTATTGTTTGACCCAGATTGTCCGTTCTGGGCTCGCACAG
>CAYRRU010000030.1:0-6283 GCA_964426785.1 uncultured Candidatus Saccharibacteria bacterium
TGGGCGACTTGTGGGGCTCGAACCCACGACCGCTCGGACCACAACCGAGTGCTCTACCAGCTGAGCTAAAGCCGCCATGAACTCGCTTCTTATACCACGAGAGCCGACTACGGCCAAAGCGTGATAACGAGCGTCGCAGTGAGAATTGCACAGAAATGATGAGCGATGTTAAGCAAAAATAATTTTACATCGCGCTCCTCAAACAACACATAGTTTGCGTGTGTCGTCACCACAAACCCGATCCACACAAGGACAGCAAGCATCACTGCCCCGCCTACGCCTTGGGGATTGAGAAACTGTACAAATGTTGCAAGCACAAACGCTATAATGAGTGCACACACTCCGGCAAGGGGCATGGCGAGGCGAGGCGAGATTTTCATAGCCTTCATAGTTTCAGGTGTATACCCTTTGAGCTTCATCCAGTATTCCCCAAAAAGTGGTCCGTACCACAAAAAACCGACCAGCATGCTTCCAAGTGCTGCAATCAATATGGCGAGATAGTTAATAGGATCCATATGAGTGGTGTGAAGAGTATACGCTCAGTATAAATCAGAAACCGCCACTTAGTTGAAGTGACGGTGTCTGATGTTAGTGCCCAGGAGAGGACTTGAACCTCCAAGCCTTGCGGCACCACCACCTCAAGGTGGCGAGTTTACCAATTTCTCCACCTGGGCATACATATCCTCAAAGGGATAGCCCCACTATACGCAGAGCTTTCTCTATTTTCAAGCGCTTGCGTGCAAGGCACACAACATCGGGTTTTTCGTACAGAGCTTTAAGTAAGACAAGTGATTCTTTCTTTGCGTACTTTAAGTGGAAAAAGTTCCCGCTCTTTGCGCTAGTAATGTGACCCTGCAACCCCAAAAGAGCCTCAACCCTTCCCTGAACCCACAGAATGAATGCGTGACTCCCCGACACGTAGTCCATGTAAAACATGAAGCTATTCTTCCACCTCGGATCATAGTAGCTATAGAAGCATCCATCTCCGTCAAAACAACCTCTTAGAAAATCAAGGAAGTATTTGTTCGGAATTTGGAGTGAGGCGAGTCGTAGCGACTTGTTCGGCATAAGGCCAATCTCCAAAAGGTAGTTGTAAAGAAAGATATCTCCCCACTGTAGACGGTAATAGAGTTTCTTATTACCGGGTAACGCCTTCCGGCTTGCGTTCGCCGTTACTTCCAAACCCAACTTGATATGCTCAACCAATTCCTTGTCCTTGGAAACAAAGGTGAGGTGTCTGCCGTCTGGAGATAAGTTTCCGTCTGCGGTCATCAGTCCAATCGCATACGCAGTTAGCGCTGACCACCTGACCTCCTCCCTTCTTGGTTTAGGACCTGTCTTCCCCATCTCTCAAGTATAATATGATACCAATTACTACAAAAAGAAAATCCCCAAAATGTGGGGATTTTCTTTAGGCCTCTTCCTTCTTTTCCTCTTCTGCAGGAGCCTCAGTCTCCTCTGTTGTTCCCTCTGAAATTGTCTCTGCTGGGGTTTCGGTAATTTCCTCTGGAGTCTCCTCTTCTACAACCTCCTCCTCTTTGAAATCGTCCGTAGACATCTTCACGAGGCGCATGTTGCGAAGCTGGCGACGTACCTCACGAGCCACTTTCTCACGAATGAAGTAAAGCTTTGCGCGACGAACCTTGGAGCGACGTACGATTTCAATCTTCTCAATAAATGGTGCGAAGAGTGGGAAGATCTTTTCTACCCCAACACCGGACATCGTTGCACGAACCGTGAAAGTAGCTCCGGCCTCGGTACCGTGCTTAACGGCGATCACCAAGCCCTCAAACATCTGCACGCGCGTCTTGCCTTTTTCAATAATTTTCTGGTGCACACGAACGGTATCCCCGGGGCGTACCCCGAGCTTTACTCGCTCCTCTGTCTTGATAGGAGTTATCACGTTTTGCATGGGCGGAACTGTACCATGGGGCCTATATAAAAGCAAAAAGGGCGGTCTCCTTTCGGGGACCGCCCTGCTTTTAGAGAGGTTTCAAGCTTTCTGTTTAGGCCGAGGCCTGTTCGGGGATCTGGAGGTCTTCAAGCGCGAAGCCATGGGCCTCCATGACCCGAATGACGCTTGAAAACAGCGCGACCGAAAGAGCACGAGCGCGGTCTGGGTCGCTCGTTTGCCCCGTAACCGACTCGAACTTGATCACGCGTTCTTCCAGTTCTTCCGAACGGCCCCGCAGCACCGTCGCTCCGTCGCCCGGCCTCCACGTAAAAATGGCAGCTTCAAGTGTCCCTTCCGGGACTCTGAGCTCAAGGGCGTTACCGGTGAGGAGCTCCTGCTTCTGGGCCGGCGTACCAAACCGGCGATGAACGACCGCTCGCGCAGTACGGGCCGCGTGGGCGACGATCTGTGCGTCCCTCTTGAGGACGATCATCACCGAACGAAGCATGTACTGCTCAAGTAGCGGGAGCGCTCGAGCACCCGCCATCAGTTCCTTGAATGTCATGACGACACCCCCTAAAAGTTACAACTAGGCCTGAAGATACTCCGTGTTTGGGAATAGCGCAATTGATTCCTTCATATCGTCGGGAACGGGAGCGGTAATAGTGATTTGTTCACCAGACATGAGTGGCATCTCAAGCTGGTATGCATGAAGCCCGAGACGAGTAAGGCCGAGATCGCAGGGATGATTAGGCGCATAGAGCGAATCACACACGATGGGGTGATGAATCGCCTTTAGGTGCACACGTATCTGGTGCGTACGTCCAGTCAGTGGACGTACCTCAACGAGTGAGTGCGAACCAATGTCACCAATCACTTTAAAGTGCGTGATGGCGTCACGCATGACACCAAGGGCCTTTGGTTGAGCACTGCGTAAGCGGAAGTCTTTGCGAGAACGTCCGATGGCAAAATCAATAACACCCTCAGCTTCTTTCAAAACTCCATACACCAAAGCGAGGTATGTTTTCTTTACCACGCGCTCTTTAAATGCATTCTTCAACATTTCATGTGCTTCTGGAGTCTTGGCGAGCACGAGTACTCCTGACGTTTCTCGATCAAGTCGGTGCACCACACCAGGGCGGCGAATCTCGGTTCCGTCTTTCAAGCGCTGTGACTCCCCCACCTCACTACTTGCAGGATATGTGCGAGCAAACCAATCACTCGCCGTCTCATCCGTGGTGTGTCCATCTGGGTGTGTCATCACACCCGACGGTTTGAATACCGCGACAACGTTTTCGTCTTCAAAAAGAATGTTCATGTGTTTATGAGTCTGCAATTACAAAAATATCGTGCTCCCCTTTTGCGGTGTGCCAGGCAACCTGGATTTTTGAGACTTTGGCGAGTGGTGGTCCTTCCTTGATTCGTTCTAAGAAGGTCTCAAGTATGTGCGGTGCACCTTCGGCAATAACGTGCACCGTTCCGTCCTCTTGGTTTTTGACCTGACCAGCCACTCCAAGCTCTCGGGCGCATTGACGAGTATAGTCACGGAACCACACGCCTTGCACTCTACCGTGCACAATGGCCACGAGTTGCTCCATGCTTTTAAAACTACACTAGATGTTGTATGGTGGGAACCTAGAGGGCGATTAGCTCAGTTGGTAGAGCACCCCGTTTACACCGGGATGGTCAGAGGTTCGAGTCCTCTATCGCCCACACAACGAATGGACAGCCCCCACTGGGGGCTGTCCTGGTTCCCTAGTGCTTTTGTTTGAAAAATATCTTTTCAGCAAACATAACGACATGCGAGCCTGCGAAGTAGCCGATTGATAGCACCACGAGGAATTGCAAGGGCTCCAATGAAAATTCCCATGTCCAGACACGAAAGTAGAAGTTTGTAACCTCGTAAACCAGCATTACAAAAAAGGACGCTCCAAAAAAATATGCCAACTTTTCCTCTTTGAACAGGAGCATTGTTGCTGAAAAGAGTCCGTATGAAAGAAGTGCATTAAGAACCAGGAAGAATGCTCCGAAACCAAGAGCGTACGAATGAAGACCAATAAATTTCCCCAACACTAGATCAAAGAAGAGGCCGAACCCGAGTCCTATAAACACCCCACTGCTGAGAAGAGGCGTCACGCTATGCAGCTTTCTTCGATAGACAACGACCGCTCCAAAGAGGAGCAACTGAACAAAGATGAGGGCTGCGAAATTCAACCAGGTTTCGGGCATTTATCTAGTATATGGGTTACCAATAACCCAAAACCTATAAGTTCATGCGAATTGGTGCCCCCACCAGGAATCGAACCTAGATCAAGAGCTTAGAAGTCTCCTGCTTTATCCATTAAGCTATGGGGGCTCTATCACCTTAACGATTTGACTGCTTTGGGTCAACGAAGCGATATTCGCTTCGATATCTTTCCTCCTCCTGTGCACGTGCTTCAAAAAGTGCGGTGGTTTTTTCAAGTGCTTCAAGTGACACGCCTGTTGGTGCTACTGGTGTCTGAGTATCGGTATCTCTATGCGTACCACGCGCGTACAAAACTGCGCTCCATAGTGCAGCAACTATGAGAAGCACCATCGCTACCGCAAGAAGCGTCAACCAATCACGCTGAGGATGCACGCGTTTGCCGTATGTTATGCGAGAAAGCAGAGCGAGTTGTTTAGGTAGGTGGAAGTTCATGGTGTTTGTGCGCCGTATGAATAGGTAGCGACCGCGGTCCATACCGTTGGACCTGTTTCTTGGCGAGCGGCATCAACGGAAAGGTTCCGTAGCTCAACATCGTACGGACCATACTCAAGCGCGCCCACCGTCCTCATGACCGCATCAAAAGATCCGATCACTGTCACTGCAAGCACAACCCGTGTGCGCGGTGTTGCGAGCGCATCCTCGGTAACACTCACAATAGTTACTTTTGATCCGAGCTGGTTCCCTGTTCGTCCAATGGTTTCAAGAAAGGTTCCAATATCATCGTTTGAAACAAAGTATTCCGTAATACGTGCTTCGTTCTCACTTAGTGCAGCGAGTGCGCCTTTGGCTTGAGCGATACGTTTTGCTTCGGCAGTTTTTGCTTCTACCTCACGTGCGGTTGTGGTGATAGAAGTTCTCGTCTTCTCAACCTCTGCGTACCACAGCACGTATGCAACGAAACTTCCAAGAAGTAGGCTGCTGGCTATGGCGATGTGAACGAAAGACTTCTTCATGGTTGTGTGGCGCCCGTGAGCGTAATAGTGAACATAAGGTCAGTCTCCTGCGCATACGCACTTATGGGAAGGTCGCTTCGCTCTACAAATGGAAGCGCGGTAAGAGCGAGATTATATTGGCGCAACGCGTCTCGCGTATCTGCAGTTCCCGAAATCATCAGGTTCTGCGTGCCCGCATCTTTGCCGGGCGAATATGCAAACTGGTCCAGTCTAATGCCGGGTCGTGGAACCATAAGCACGGCACGCACCGTGTTGCTCACGCTCGGCATCGTTGCAAGGCGTGCAAGGTGTGCGCTATCTGCTTCAAGTTGTAAAAGACGCGCACCGACCTGCTTCTCTTCGGTAGACTCAAGAGCAAGCGATACACGTGCAAGCTCCTCTTGTTGAACTCGTAGCTCATCGGTAAAGGCGAGATAGCTTGGAATAAGCATGACGCCTGCAGCAATTACCACAAACGCAAGCAATACGAGCGCAACGGTTATGAGGCGCAGGAAATACTCATGCCGAAATGCTCGGCTTCGCTCTGTGGGGAGAAGATTGGTTAGTTCACGGTACATATTCTCGTAGTGCGAGCCCTGTTGCTGTCCCGTACGCAAGTGATTCCATGTAGTCTACTGGTGGAAGCCAATCACTTTTAGGTGCAAGGTTAGTAAATACGTCACCAAGCGCGACCGGGATCTTAAGTGCCGCTTCAAGGTACTCAGGGAGCCCACGCACGGTCGCATTTCCTCCAACCAAAATTGCTCGGGTGACGGGCTGGTGTGCTGAGACCTGTGTTGCTCTACTCTGCCAATATTCAAGACGACGTGCTATCTCCTCACGGACTGCAGAGACGGTTGAAAGCATGGCCGACACATACTCGTCGCCCTCGTCGCCCGCAATGAGTCCCTTCTCTGCTTTCACTTTCTTCGCCTCTTCCTCCGTCACTCCGAAGTGCTTTTGCACCGCAAGCGTGAGCGCGTGTCCGCCGATATCAAGGGTGGTCGTGAAGCGCGGCATGCGGTTACCAACAACCATGAGCTTAGTCGTAGTGCGACCAATATCAATAATGAGTACGGTTTCTGTGTCTCCGTGTGGCAGAAGTGCGCGGGCAAGCGCGAACGTCTCCCCTTCCATGGCGCGCACCTGTATTCCTGCTTCGTCCATAATCATGAGCAACTCTTCAACCACACGTCGTGCGTACCCGAC
>CAYRRU010000031.1:0-5812 GCA_964426785.1 uncultured Candidatus Saccharibacteria bacterium
AGGCATAAGTTCGAGGTACTCCTCAAACAGAGCTTTCTCGTCGACGATGTTAACGACGCTCTCCATCTGGTTAACGAAGAGTCTAGCTTGGTTCTCATACGAGCTCTCGATCGCGAGCTGTGGGTTGTTGATCTTCACATAGAGTTTCGGATCGACAATTTTCACTTGCAGAACAGTTTGCCTCCTGCGGCCGATGTGGACCGTAACGTGGTCTTTGGCCTCAGGCTCTGTTGCCGGCATACTGAGAGAAAGCTCTTGTTCGGGACCAGGGACGACTTTCGAGGACTGAAGGAAGGGATAAACCCACCCCCAACCCGGCGCGTAGACTTCGCCCGTTTGGTTTCCGAGGAAGAATTGAACGCCGACGCTAGGATACGGATGTTGCCGAAGTCCGGAAAGGAAAACGGTAGGCAGTGTGCCGAAGAAAACGAACCCCGACACGAGAAACGCAGGGAGCTCAGACCCAGTACTCGCAGCCAGCGCAGCGGCCGTAGCGGCTGTGGCCATGAGGGCGGTGAAGCCACTCCACCCCGCGCCGCGAAGCATGCTCTTGGTGTTTGAGATCGTGATGACGTTGGTCATTGTTTGGCCCTCCTGAGCCGTATGTTTTATTCCATTTGCACCTTGTCAAAGGACTGTGCACTTCCTTAATATTATAGCACCACAACACGCCAAATGTCAAGTTGACGTGGAGTTGAATATGTAGCAAAAGAGCCCGTATATACGGGCTCTTTTGAGTGTGTGCGGGGAAGAGGACTCGAACCTCCACTCCCGAAGGAACCTGCTCCTAAGGCAGGCGCGTCTACCATTTCGCCATCCCCGCGTAGCCCCTAGTATGCCCTATGGAGGGGGTTACATGCAACGGGACGGCCATTGTGCCGTCCCGTTGCAATACATACGTGTCCGCCTGCCAGGGCTCGAACCTGGGACCATCTCCTTAAGAGGGAGTTGCTCTACCAACTGAGCTACAGGCGGTTGCAACGGATTCTACCTTGTGTTTAGAAAATCGTCTACCGCTTTTAGACTAATACTCTGCGGAGGTGTGGGGGAATGTGCGCCAGGAGTTCGTATGGTGTGGTATTGGCTGTTTGCGCCATAGAAAGTATGGAGTCAGAACTTATGACTTCAACGACGTCCCCTACCGACACCGAAGGAACCTCCGACACATCAATGGAAGTCATATTCATAGACACTCTTCCAACAATCGGGCACTCTACGCCACGCACGATCAAGGACCCTTTGTTGGAAAGTCTACGGTCCACTCCTTCAAAGTATCCAGCAGGAACGGTTGCAATGACTCGGTCAGCCTCCGCTGTATACGTTGCGTTGTATCCCACACTCTCGCCTTTAGGAACCCTTCGTACTGAACTCACGACGGAGCGCATAGAAAGCACTGGTTTAAGTGAAAGGGTGCTATGCGGTGAAGTATCAAAGCCGTACAGACCAATACCGAGCCGCAATACATTCGTGTCCGCCATCTGCGCAAAACGCGCGCCCTTGGTTGCACTGAGGTGCCGAAACTCTACAGATGGGAATGCGGACACAACTTTCTTGGACAAGGTGTTCCAAATCTCAATCTGCTTCTTGGAGAGCGTTTCGTCTGTGTTGTCTGCGTCTCCTATGTGTGCGGTGACACCAGTCACTTCTAGGTGTGGGTTTGATTGAATCAGCGCTATTGATTTTTCTATATCACTCGGTGTGATGCCGTGTCGATGCATACCGACATCAATCTTTATATGTATACGCACCGGGCGTGTACACAAACGAACGAGGGCTTCCAATTGTTCTCTATCAACAATTGCAAAATCTATATTCTCTAACCTAGAGCGAACCACATCCTCAGGTCGTACGTACCCCATTATTACAATTCGGGAGCGTATACCACTACGCCTCAATTCACGTGCCTCATACCAAGAATCAACCATGAAAAAAGCAATGTCCTCTGCGTCTAGTACGGACGCAATGAGCGAAAGCCCGTGTCCGTACGCATTACTTTTTAAAACAGGCGCAACCGCAAGTGTGGGGTATGCGGTCTGATATGCGTGGAGGTTGTGTAGGAGCGACGACCTACTAATCTCAATGTTAATGAGTGGTTGTGTACGCTCCAGTCGGTCGCGGATCCTACCAAAGAGTTTGCGAAGCGTCATGGTGCCGGGGGTGGGGGTCGAACCCACACGACCTTTTACGGTCTAGGGATTTTAAGTCCCCTATGTCTACCATTCCATCACCCCGGCCTAAGGGTGAAGATACCATATGATGGAGGCCCGAGCGGGAATCGCACCCGCGCATGGAGGATTTGCAGTCCCCAGCGTTTCTACTTCGCCATCGGGCCAATGAGCCTATACTAGCGCGGGTTATGCCTCTGCGCTATCTCCCAATTCGCGTGACAATTCATCCAAACGCTGACGATTCTGCTCACCGTAGTCAAATTCAAAGGTAATGTAGGGAAGTCGTCCAAGGCGAGACGATTTCTTGAGGTAGTCACGAAAAAGGTCTTTATGACGTTTCAGAAAGGAGCGTGCGTTGTCTTTATCACTCTCAGGGAATACGGATACAAAAATAGTCACGTCCTTGCCGTTTTTGGATACTTCGGTGCGTGTGGGTGTGATCAAGGTGTCTCTCCCTGCTTCAATCGCAATATATTTAGCCGCAAGCTCGGTGAGTTGAGCGGCTACCTTGTTGTCACGCAACCGGCTCATTGTATAACCGTTTTAAAAGGAGTAATGGTGTCGCCCTGAGCAATGTCTGCCTTAGTCTCAATCTGTGCACCAAACTCTCCCTCGGTGCGAATTTCCTTCACATCCGCGCGAGCCTGTTGCAGGTTCACCACCTTTCCATATCCAAGCTCAATTCCGCGACGTGACAACTTCACCTGGTTACCGAGCTCAATAGAGCCCGTGAGAAGGTTCGCGCCAAGAACGTGTTTGTTACTTGATGCACTGAAAATCTTAATGATCTTAGCTTCACCCGTAACTTCTTCAACGGTGATCTGTGGTGCACGCGCACCAAGGAGCTCTTTCACCTTGTCCTCTAGATCATAAATGATGGAGAACGATTGAATGGGAACATTCATACGCTCCGCCAAATCGCGTGCAGAAGATTCGGTACCAACGGTAAATGCAATGATGGTGGCACCACCTGCGTGTGCCTGCTTCACATCGTTTTCGGCAACGGCACCAACGCCCTCGCCCACAATCTTAATAACTGCACGTTCATGCGTTACTTTCGCAAGCTCATGCTTGATTGCTTCAATACTGCCACCAACATCAGCTTTGATGATAAGAGGGAGAGTAGTTTTTCCGCCTTCAACGGGAGTGTTGTCGGCATACACGGTAGCGGGGCCCTGCGCTACGAGCTTCTCAGCATCTTTCTTCGTTGCCACGCAACTAAAAGGAGTTCCTGCAGCGGGTAGGACATTCCACCCTGAAATACGCACCGGCTGGGATGGGTTTGCGACCGTTATACGCTCGCCTGCAAAGTTCTCAATGAAGCGAACAGGGGTAAGTGCGTTTCCAGCAACCGCAAAGGTTCCGGTGTTCAATACGCCGTCCTTGATGATGAGTGTTGCGACAATACCGCGCTTAGGGTCTTGGGAAGACTCAAGAACAAAACCGGTAGCGGGGATATCAAGATCTCCGGTAAGTTCAGCAAGATCCGCGGTAAGAAGGACGAGATCAAGGAGCTCTGGAATACCCTCACCAGTCTTTGAAGACACGCTCACGTATGGGACGTCGCCACCAAGTCCTTCAAGATAGATACCATGCTCAAGTACTGAACCCTGGACACGTGCAAGGTCGGCACCGTTCTTGTCCATTTTGGTGAATGCAACCACAAACGGAATGTTGCTTTCTTTGATTGCCTCGTATGCCTCAAGTGTTTGTGGCTTTACGCCTTCGTCTGATGCAACAACGAGGATAGCGATGTCAGCAACGGCAGCACCGCGTGAGCGAAGTGCACGAAAAGCTTCGTGTCCAGGCGTATCAAGAAACGTAACGGTACGAGGCGTACCCTCATGCTCGTGCACCGCTTCATATGCGGAGACGTGTTGGGTAATACCACCTGCTTCAGAAGCGGTAACGTTTGCCTTCCGGATGTAGTCCAGAAGGGAGGATTTGCCGTGGTCAATATGACCCATAACCGCCACTATGGGCGCTCGCATTGATGAAGCCATTAGTCTCAGTTCAACACAAAATCTAGTGTTTTGCAATGTATTTAGTTGATACCTATACAGAAAGTAATGTCTGTGTCATTGTGCGAACATCTCCTTATGTGCGAAAGGACGGGAGTATGAAAGTCGGTGATCGGACTAATGTAACTGCGCCCCCAGGGAAGGCAGTCATCGTGTACGAGGATCCCAGGGATCCAGGTCCCTACAACCTCACCGCGAATCGCGTGTGCGATTCAGTTGAGGAGGCCGCGCTACGTTGTGCGGCACGGATGGAGCCCGAGCGTGTTTCGCTCGGCGTGGTGAACGACAAAGGGTGCGTCGCTCACATCGAACGCTGCTAACTGCAACCTCTGGGAGAAATTGGGTCGGCCACGGAGTACTACTCTTAAGCCGGCCCTTTCTGCTATTGTGTCCTCATGCGACGAACCTATCTTGATTGGGCTTCAGCAGCCCCAACAAACCCAAAAGCACTGCGCGTCTTCATGAAGGCAGCACCGTCTTTTGGAAACCCGTCAGCTCCTCATAAGGAGGGGCGTGATGCGAAAGGAATACTTGAAACAGCTCGCATGCAGATTGCGCGTATGGCTGAGGTTAAATCGGACGCCATCATCTTCACGTCAGGAGCAACCGAATCAAACGCACTTGCTATTCAGGGGGTGGTGCGTGCGTCTACGCTTCAAAACCCCCACGTGCTCTATCTACCCACCGCACACGCATCAACGGTTAAAACAATGGAAGAGCTAACGACGCGCGGTGTCCACGCTGAAGCATTGGTTCTAAAAGATGGTGTTATTGATTTAGAAAAGCTAAAGACCCAGGTGAGACCAGAGACCTTACTCGTTTCAATGGACGCCGTATGTGGGGAAACGGGTGTGCGCTATGACACGCGGGCGGTACGTCGGGTACTTCCAGACTCGGTCGTGCTCCATATTGATGCAAGTCAGCTTCCACTGGTTGAGTCGTTTGCACCGGAGCGCCTTAAAGCAGACCTACTTACTCTGGACGCGCAGAAGATAGGAGGAATTCGTGGCGTTGGCTTACTTATCGCTCCACGCTCCGTGCCTATTGCGCCTCTCGTCTATGGAGGCGGGCAAGAGCGAGGACTTCGCTCAGGAAGCGAAGCAACAGCACTCATTGCAGGCTTTGCGCAAGCACTCACCGAGTGCGCTAAGGAACGTGAGGCGTTTGCTCGGCGAGCACATGACATGCGTGGGCTTTTGCACAAGGGCATCCTGAAGATTGCGGACAGCGTTTTAAACGAAGGCAAAGAGCACGTGCCACACATTGTGAACGTGTCACTCCTTGGACGCGATACTGACTACTTGATTGCTCTTCTTGATGCAAAGGGATATGCCGTCTCAACCAAGAGTGCATGTGAGACGGAGTCTAAGGGGTCTCGTGTGGTTGAAACGCTTACGGGAGATCCACTTCGTGCACAGGCAACACTTCGTATTTCGTTTGGACCTACAACAACAAAAGGCGACATAGAACGATTTCTCAAAATACTCACAACGGAGGTTGCGTTTCTTGATACCCGTGGACACTGATCTCCACTATTCTTTCCATTTGACACCCGCGGTATACTAGGAGCATGAACATAGAGGACCTCTCAAAATCACAGCTTCTGCTTCTCATGGTGCTGGT
>CAYRRU010000032.1:0-5041 GCA_964426785.1 uncultured Candidatus Saccharibacteria bacterium
CAAACAATTCCCGATTACAGACCGCATAGGTTCTTTGAGGGTGCGCGTCAAGCGTCGCCGAATCTCCTTTCTCGTTTAGCATAAGCCCGCCTGCCTCTTTCAGAATCCCAAGAGCGGGTGTGATATCAAGAGTATTCATAAGTCCATAGATACTTGCGTCTAGTCTCCCTGCTGCCACAAAGCAGGTATCAAGTGATGTGGAGCTAAGGTTAACCGTCTTCTTTGCGTGCTCCAGAAGATTGCGGTAGCTTTGGGATCCCCAGTCCCATAGTTCAGACTTTCGTCCCGTATGAAAGGAGTTTGTAGCGTCTTTAAGATTAGTCGTGCTTGAAACATGAATAGGTGCTCCGTTTAGAAAGGCGCCACCATCCTTTTTAAAACTAAAGAGTTCTCGTGTCACCGGATTGTATACACCACCGACAACGGGTACGCCGTTTTCAAGTAGCCCCAAACACACGGCAAAGTGCGGAATGGCACGGGAGAAGTTTGCTGAGCCATCAATGGGATCAATGGTCCACAGGTAGGGGCTTTGCGTTATATCAACGTCAGATTCTTCTGAGTGTATGGCGTGGCCTGGAAATGCCTCGTGTATGCGGCTAATGATGAAGTCGTTCACAGCAAGATCAACACTAGTCACAATGTCGCGTGGATTGTCGTCCTTCGTGAGAGTTTCAAACTTCTCTGCGCGCAGGGTCATGAGAAGCGCGCCAGCCTCCTTGAGTGTCTCTAGGATAAAGGTATACGGGTCCATAGGTATATTCTGACACACTTAGGCGTGCGTGCCTGCTACATAGCCCGTGGTCCAGCACAGCTGAAGTGAGTACCCACCTGAAGGACGATTAATGTGGAGCAGGTCTCCCGTGACGTAGAGGTTGTGGTAGAGGCGCGAACGCATGGTTTTTGTGTCTACTTCGCTCAGAAGAAGTCCGCCGTCAGCGACCACCGCCCTCTCAAATCCCATAAGTCCGGTAATGGTAAGGGGCAGGTTTTTGAGGAGCTCTGCAATTGTTCTACGCTCTTCTTTGGTTACGCTGTGCACTTTCTTCTCCCCATCAAGACCAGGAACAAGCGAGAGGAGAACGTCTGACGTGCCGGCAGGCACAATCTCTTTGAACACGTTCTTAAGAAACTTATTCTTGTGTGCATCAAACACACTCGTTATGTGTTTATCAAGAATACCAAGGTCAAGCGCGGGGTAGAGATCAATTGACGCGGTTACCGTTCCCTCATAGGCAAGATCAGCCACGTCCCCTGCCACGTTTAGAATGGTAGGTCCTGAAATACCAAAGTGCGTGCAAAGAATTGTTCCCTTTCGCTTCAGGCGTACCTTTCCTTCAACAGAGAAGGTGATCTTTACGTCAGGAAGTGACGCGCCAGAAAGCTTCTTTATCCATCCCTCTTTAACTTTAAGAGGCACAATCGTTGGTGTTGGGTTTGCTACCGTGTGTCCAAGCGCACGTAGCCATGAGAATCCGTCTCCAGTTGATCCCGTTTCTGGATGCGAAACACCTCCGGTGGCGAGCACATAACTTTTAGCGGTATATGCCTTGTTACCAACGAGCACGCGTTCAATACGTCCCGACTTTCCTTCTATCTGTGAGACGCGCACATTCGTTAAGACGTAAACACCGGTCGTTTCCAAAAGTTTCTGGAGAGTATTCACCACATCAATAGCATTCTCGCTCTTTGGGAACGCACGGAGCTTGCCCTGCACCACAAGCGGCAATCCTTTTGACTCAAAGAACGCAAACGTGTCTTTCATACCAAACTGCGCAAAGGATGAGTACAGGAACTGCTCTGCTCCTTTGTAGTTAGCAAGGAGCTTCTTTACGTCAGGCTCAGCGTTCGTGATATTGCACCTACTCCCACCGGTTATACGGAGTTTCTCGCCAAGGCGTTTGTTTCGCTCAAGAAGAAGCACCTTCTTGCCTTTCCGGGCCGCAACAATAGCCGCCATCATGCCGGCCGCTCCGCCTCCTATGACCAGCACATCATATGCCTCCTCTTTCATGAAAACACCATACACCGTTAGCGAGGATTGCGCTTCTTCTTAAACAAAATGATAAGGGTCATAGCGGTATTGAGGGTAACCATAGAGATGGAGTGGAGGGTTGTTGCAATGTTGTATGCCTGAAGAGATAGAAGAGCCAGAACATGACGCAGGACATTTGAACCAAAAAGAATGGGTGTTTCAGTCTTGGGTTCCATCCAGGTTTTCCGGAGCGTTGGCACAAAGGCAATGAGATCAATACACACAGCTATTACAACCGAGACAGTTGGGTCCTTGGTCAAAAGCCACGGGATAAGGCCGAGGAGCGCACATACAAGAAAGAAGGTGTCTGATCTGGTTACTCCTTTGAAACCATACTTGAGGGAGAGTATGAAAATGAAGATGGTAAATATTTCTGAAGCCAGTGTTGGAAGCGCGCCAATGCCGGCACCTTTTGCCACCTGTCCAAAGAAAACAATTCCAGACACTACTGACCAGACAAACCAGGTGTATGCGTGCGGCTTAACCCGGCCACGCAGGACATCAATGATGTAGGGAATGTTGCCTGCGATCGCCAGAAGTGCCGCAACAACGGCAAAGGTCTCCTTCATGAGGTCAGATTAGCACGTAGTGTAGGAGTGCTTAAAAGGTGATAGCGTGTATACGGATGCTTGGACAACACGGGTGGGTAGTACGGTCGAATCAGCATGTCGGCCCGAATGCCATTCGTGGCTAGTGAAATTGACTGGCCTGGACGCGCCAACGTCACTTTGGCGAACTCCAGAGTTACGGTGACAGCCAGGAACGTCGTCCCCAATAGACGAATAAAGTAGCTGGTGTTCAAGCATCCACTGACATGGCGCGCACTTAGGTGTGCGTTTTTTGCTGGGTGTCTAGGACTGTCGCTCTAGGTCTAGTACTGGCCCACAATATAAGGATTATTCCGAAGGTTTAATTCGAGTCCAAGAAGGGTCAAGGGCTAGCAGCTCTCATCTAACCTTTCTTTGGTCTGAGTGGAATCACTTTCTAGACCAAGTATCTGCCCCGCTCTTAAATACTCACGATCAAATGCTTCATCGAGTACGGAACTAATACCCTTGCACAGGTCGGCAATCTGTTTTGCGCCTAGCGCATAGTTTCTGCGACCCTCCATCGTCCAAGTAGCTTTTGGATCAACGGTCACACATCTCACATTTGATGTCTGATCAGCAAGCTTAACCCTCCGTGCACTTTCGCTTTCAGTAGCGATGCGTTGAGCTTGCTTCTGCTTGCGCTCGGCAGTAGGCAGATGCCGAATCTCCTCTGGATCTGTAAGTTCATTAACGAGCCCTGCAACCTCCTCGCCAAATTCGTTCTTGATGTCTTCTAGAGTAACCGAAGTATCTTCTACGGAATCATGGAGCCAAGCTGCTGCGATCTCTATGTCCGATCCTCCAGAAGCCCAGACCATGTCCGCAACTTCTTGAAGATGCTCAATTTGAGGTCGGTCATATCCGCACGCAGTTACGAAACCCATTCCTTCATGGGCCTTGCGTGCGTATTGATTTGCGCGGGGTACGAGATTGGTTGCCAAGGTCATAATTCCAATTATATAGCAGTAAGCGTTCTTGCGACGACCCTCGGACTCGAACTGACTGTACGGCTTAAATGCTCGTTCTCGGTTTTTGGCCTGTCTAGGACGAAATTCCCGGGCTAGCGGAATATGGCTTAAACATTTGATCCGTATAGGTCCTTCGATACTAAAACTAGACTGCTGGGAGACTAGGGATCGAACCTAGATTCACGGCTTCAAAGGCCGCTGTCCTACCATTAGACGATCTCCCAATACGAACACTCTCAATCCTGCCCGAGAACGGGCCGGAGAGCAAGCTACGGTAGCTTACAAACTTCGCGCAGTGCAGCCACATCCTGCGCGTGGAGCGTCACATCTTTCCCTGAGTTATAGGGATACATGAGTGATTGCGGGTCTTCCGTATGGAGAATTCCTAGCGCGTGTCCAAACTCGTGAGCTAGTGCACGGACCAACTGATCCCGTGTTTTAAACTCATACACCGTTATACGATTTCCTGCTTCGTCTGATACGTATTGTCCTTGGTCAAATTCCTCTCCCGCGACACTGTTATAGGTATCAACTTTAGCGTTCACGCTTCCGGCAAGCTGGTTCAACTTTCCAACTTCAGCGTTGATCTCAGCACTCATTTGATTAAGTGTGTCTGCCTCGGTTGCTAGTTGGGTCTGTACGCGCGCAAGTCTCTTGCGCTCAGCTTCAAGGTCGTCATAGACACCAGGAGGTGCTCCTCCCTTCGCGTTCCAGTTTGCGACATCCTTTTCATACGCCTCAGTGTCCTCTTCAAACGACACACGCTTTGTTTCGTATGTGGTTGCTTTCTTTTCGTGCGCGCTAATAAGCGCATCAACGCGGGCGCGCTGGGTATCATACACACGTTGATCCTCGTCAATCACTTCACCAAGCTTTGTTGCTGCCTGACGTTCGTCATACTGAAGACTGACCGTCATCTCGGCACTTGTGTCTGTAGCAAGTACCGGCTTCCCTGCTGCCGTATTCCATACTGCGGCTGCTTCGTTAAGCGCAGAGGTGAACTCCTCGTCTGAGACACCGAATCGTGGGTCTATTGTGCCGACACGATAGAGAACTGGGGACGAACACGGCACATTAAATTCCCCTTTAAGTGCCCAGTATGTGCCGGCTGATATGGCTCCAATCACAAGGAGCCCTATAAGAAATTTAAGAATGGATAGCGCTACAGACCTCATGCAGGCAGAAGCTCAAGAATAGCGAGCTCAAGTGGAAGTGACGGAATAGGAGAGAAACGCATACGTGCAGCAGCATCAAGAAGTACCGCAAGTGTTTGGTGCGTTAGTTTTGACTCAGCACCTTTTGCAATAGTCTCTACTTCTGAAAAACCTTCGCCAAGTTCTGACATAAGCTGACTCTTTAGTTCAGGTGCATGGCGTACGAGGAGTACGTAGCGTACATACTCCGTTACAAGCGCAAGATACAACGACATATCAACACTAGCGTCGCGCGCA
>CAYRRU010000033.1:0-4927 GCA_964426785.1 uncultured Candidatus Saccharibacteria bacterium
ACCAACTTGATACCGCGTTATATATGAGAGGTGTTCCGCAACGATAACAGTGCGGATATGAGTGAGTGTGCATCTCTCGTGCAAATAGAATGCCCCGCTCTTCAAGATCATTCTTGATAAGAGGTTCCGCCTTTTTGATGTATTGGCCCTTCAGGAATTCAGGGGCGTCATCGTTATAGGTTGCGTTTGGGTTAAGAAGTGGGACCATCGGCAATCCTTCTTTAAGACCGAGTGCGTAGTCGTCTTCTCCGTAGATGACTGCAGTGTGCACGACTCCTGTTCCATCATGGATGGTTACAAAATCAGCAGGAAGTACCGTCCATTTCTTTCCTTCGTACGCAGCAACTTTAGGAATTTCATATAACGGTTCGTATGAAAGACCGACCAAGCTACTTCCCTTCTCTTCGGAAATAACGTTTCCGTCAGGAAGCACCGCTGACATCCGCTCCTTTGCGAGAACGAAGTGGCGGCCATCTTTCTCTACCGTCACGTATGCAATGTCAGGCCCCACCGCAAGCGCAACGTTCCCAGGAAGCGTCCAGGGTGTCGTGGTCCACGCAAGCAGGTACGTGTTCTCGCGCTCACGCACTTTGAAGGCAACGGTTGCCGTTTCTTCGGTCACATCCTTATAGGTGTTATCCATCGCAATCTCCGCCTTGGCTAGTGGCGTCTCACAATGCGGACAATACATAAGGACTTTGCGTCCCTCGTACAAGCGGTTCTTCTTGTGTATTTGTTTTAGCCCCCACCACACACTTTCAATGAACGAGTTGTCCATTGTTTTGTATGAATTATCAAAATCAACAAAACGCCCCACACGTTCAACGTATCGTTTCCACTCATGTACATATTCAAGCACCATCGCACGCGCAGTCTCGTTGAACTCTTCAATGCCGAGTGCAAGTATCTCCTTCTTGTTCTTTAGTCCCAACTTTTTCTCAACAAGCGATTCAATAGGAAGTCCGTGTGTGTCCCAGCCCCAACGACGTCGCACGCGATATCCGCGCATTGTTTTGTATCGGGGCACAACATCCTTAGACACTGAGGAGAGGAGTGATCCTTGGTGTGGGAGTCCGGTCGCAAACGGAGGCCCATCATAAAAGACGAATTCTCCCTTCGGAGCATCTTGAGAGAGAGTCTTCTCAAAAATGTTGTGGTCCTTCCAAAACGCCAGGATTTCCTCCTCGCGCCGGGCGACATCTGATTTACCCCTGTCTTCAGCCATGATTACCCTATCCTATCGCTCCCGTGCCCAAAAGGAAACGTCTACATCTTTTCCGGCGCTGGAATACCGAGCAACCAGAGGCCTCGCTCCATAGTCGTTATGAAGGCACGAACCACAACCAACTTGTACGCTTCGTGCGCTCCACCAATGATGCGCTCACGTGCGTAGAAGGAATTCCACTCCCCTGCCAGCTGTGTAAGGTAGGTGGCGACATGGTGCGGCGCTCGCTCGGCCTCAGCACGCTCTGCCACTTTAGGAAATCGGGTGATGAGTCGTTCCAAGAGATATGGTTCCGGCGGAGCATCGCTCGCGTCAGGCTTAGACTCTGCCTGGGAGAGAATAGATTTAGCGCGCACCAGTGCGTACTGCAAATACGGACCTGAATCTCCTTCAAGCGAGAGTGACTTATCAAAATCAAAGATAATGTCGGATCCGGGAGCTTGGCGCAGAATCATATATTTGAGTGCACCCACACCAACCTGCTCAGCAACAAGAGGATCCTCGTTCTTTTCCTTTGCACGCTCTATGACGTCAGTGATGAGTGACTCGGCAGAAATAATGGAACCGTCACGAGACGACATCTTGCCTGACGTAAGTCGCAAGAATCCGTGCGGAATGTGCATCGTCTTCTCTGCGAGAAGTGGTGCGATGTCTTCAAGTGCTGCCAAGAACACCTGGAAGTGCCCAACCTGCTCTGCAGCCGTCACAATATAGGAGCGGTCTGTTGAAACACGCTCTTCCTTAAGAAACGCGAGACCAATGTCTTTCGTCTCATACGTTGGCGTCCCACGGCTCGTAATGAACACGAGCGTATGAAGTCCCTTCTTTTCTCCTTTATAGATAACCGCTCCTTCACTCTCTTCAAAAATGCCTTTTGCAAGTCCGTCCTTCACCACCTCCATTCCAATCGGTGCTGTCTCACTCTCAAAGAAGTAGTGGTCAAAGTGGGTACCGAGTACTTTGTATACCTCGCGAAACGCTTCAAGTGATACTTCCCTTCCGCGTTTCCACGCAGTCATGAGTTCAGTATCTGTGCCTTTGTATAGTTCTTCGTTGAGTGTATCTATCTCCGCTTTAGCCTCTGGGCTTGCTTCGTATGCGTGCGAGCCTGCCGCGTATGCCTCACCAATCTCGCGCGCTGACATAGGCTCGCTGTTGCCGTCTCGCTTGAGTGCCCATAGTGCTTTTGCAATATGAGGACCCACATCTCCACCATACGAGTCGCGAAGCACGGTTGCTCCTTGATTCTCAATGAGTCGGGAGAAAGATTCCCCAATGACCGTACTCATGAGGTGGCCAATGTGCATCTCTTTAAAGGGATTCGGGTTTGAGTATTCAATAATGACTCTCGTGTCCGCACGCGTGTCTCCCTTTCCCCACACCTCCGTTATCTCTGCCACCTCCTTGGTAACAACCGAGCGGGCCAGTGTTATGTTCACGAACCCGGGACCTGCCACACACACTTCCCGTGCATCTTCCCCAAGCTCACTCAGAAGCTCCTCGGCCAGCTCCTCGGCCAGCTCCTTCGGAGACACGCCGAGCGCTTTGGCAGCGGCAAGTGCTGCGTTCACTGCATAGTCCCCGTGTGCCGGGTCCGTTGGCCACTCAACCACAAAATTGACCCCTGCCACTCCTTTTTTGGCCAGGGCTTTAGTAACGATGTCTCGTATACGACTCTCCATTACGTGGACTATAACAGAAAGAAGCGCCCTATGAGAGGGCGCTTCTTTCCATGCGAGAGTTCGTCAATTATTTCTTCCAGAAATCAAACTTGAAATCCTTCAGAAACTGACCCCATCCTTTTGCTTTCAATTCATGATCCTTCACTTTGAGATCGGCACGAATGTCAGTTGCGGTCAGTATCTTCGTGTCCGCATTGTACGAACCGAGAACAACAACGCGCGCGTTAGTTGTGATGTCAGCAAGCGCCGTAATCTTTCCAGAGAACGTTGTTGCGCTTGTGACAGCTACTTCAACGTTTCCACGATTCTTGGTTGCAACCGTGAGACTGTCGCTGTCGTGAGCAGTTACGACGCCAACAATCGCGGTACGATTATCAGACAGTGACCAGTTCTTGACGACATCAGCGTCAACGGTAAATGAACTACCGGAAACGAGCATGCCGCTAAAACTTACATAGTCACCAACAGCGATGTCTGCGATACCCGCGTTTGTTCCGCTCTTGCGTACAAACTGTGTTTCGCTATCGGTCTGTGCTTTCCACGTTATGGAACTTGCGCCCCACACCGTCTCGGCAGTAATCGTGCTTCCTGATACGGCAGTCACTTTCGCGCCACGTACCACAGTCTTTCCACTATCCGCTATAGATACTTCAAGTGTTGAACCCACCGAACGAGGACGAAAATCGTCATGACGCTTTCCGTTATCAGCGAGTGCAAGTGCAGGTGTTGCGATAAGTATCGCAACCAGTGCACCAACACCAAATTTCTTCATGAATGCTGTCATAAGTCGTTTATTAATTAGGTCTTATAAACGCTACCTATGAGAGAAGACGTATAGGGCACTCTGCCCTTACACCTACACAAACGATTCAGGAACGGGACGCGCAAGCGCAAGCGTGCGGACCGCGTCTTTTGCATACCCCACTGTCTCATCGTCTCGCTTCTGGAGTACGTCAATCATGAGCTCTGCTATTTGTGTGGAGTCTTCAGTAGTGAATCCGCGTGTTGTTATCGCTGGTGTGCCGAAGCGAATACCTGAAGGATCCATTGGTTTTCGTGTGTCGTCTGCAATCGCATTCTTGTTAAGCGTGATGCCTGCGCGATCAAGGAGTGTTTCTGCTTCCCCGCCAGAGATCTCAAAGGATTTCCAGACGTCAGCCAATATGAGGTGGTTGTCAGTACCTCCTGCAATAAGGCGTACCTGGCGGTTCTTGAATACCTCGGCCATTGCACCCGCGTTCTCCACAACTTGTTTCGCATACGTTTTAAATGAAGGTCGTAGTGCCTCACCAAACGCTACTGCCTTTGCCGCAACCTGATGCATGTGCGGACCACCTTGGAACCCTGGGAATATTGCCTTGTCTATTTTTTGAGCAACCTCGGCACTCTCGCGTGTGAGGATCATACCGCCACGGGGTCCTCGCAGTGTCTTATGTGTGGTGGTTGTCATGACATCAAACCCATAGTCAAACGGATTCTTTGCTGCTCCGCCTGCAATGAGTCCCGCAATGTGCGCGACGTCCGCTACCGCATACGCTCCCACTTCTTTTGCTATCGCTGCAATCTTTGCCCATTCAAGTTCGCGCGGATAGGCAGAGAATCCAGCAAGAATAATCTTTGGTTTCTCAGCAATCGCCGTTGCGCGCAGTTGGTCATAGTCAATTTCACCCGTCTCAATGTCTTTCATGGTGTAGCGCACAAAGCGAAAGATCTTTGAGATGTAGGTAACGGGGTGCCCGTGCGTGAGGTGTCCGCCGTGCGAGAGGTCCATACCAAGAATGGTGTCCCCCGGTTCAAGGAGCGCCATGTAAGTAGCTATGTTTGCGTTCGCTCCCCCGAGCGGTTGAACGTTTGCAAACCCGGCACCAAAGAGTTGCTTGGCGCGCTCTATCGCCAGGCGTTCAATCTGATCGGTAAACTCTTGTCCGCCGTAGTAGCGTTTGCCCGGGTACCCTTCCGAGTATTTGTTGGTAAGGACTGACGCCATCGCCTCACGCACCGCGAGCGATACGTAGTTCTC
>CAYRRU010000034.1:0-4729 GCA_964426785.1 uncultured Candidatus Saccharibacteria bacterium
TCTGCGCCATACTTATTATTGTTTGACCCAGATTGTCCGTTCTGGGCTCGCACAGATTTCATGTATCTAAAGGCCGCAAGCGCGCCGAGATCTCGGACCGCCTCTAAAATAACGTCACCACCGCGACCACCGTTTCCGCCAGCTGGTCCCGCCTTATCCTTTCCTTTTAGGTGGAGCCAACGAATGACCCCGTCTCCGCCTTTTCCAGCAGATGCTTTTATACTGACTTCATCAATAAATGCCATATGTTCTGAGAGTATCCTAGTTATGCGAACCTGGGAACCTAGCCACGCACCATCTCCCAACCCTCTGCAAGGAGTACTTCTGCTTTCTTGAACTTCATGGTCTGTACCTCTTCACCCTTTCTAATGGTAACCATGTCATTTCTACCAGGCCCATCAGCACGTACGAGCGGTGTTCCGGTCTCAGACCCGTCTCCGCCTTCAGATGCGGCAAGAAGCGCACGACGTGTCTTTGCTTCCTCTGCACGGATGCGACTATCGTCAGCAACGTGTATATGTGGGAGAGCCTCCCTAAAAGCTCGTGCGACACTTTCTTCCATAATACGGAAACGGGTGAGCCCTTCTTTTCGGTACTCGATGAGGGGGTCTCTCTGACCGTACGCGCGAAGCGACACACTTCTGCGCATGTACTCCATAGTCTCCAGTTGCTCAAGCCAGAATGCATCAATGATCTGTAGCATTACCCTTCGAAGAAGGGTGTAGAAGACTTCGTGCCCAAGCTCAGTCCTCTTTTGTTCAAAGGCCTTTTCTGCCTGCTCGTCGCCTAGAATGAGCTCCCTCACAATAGGCTCAAAGTCCTCAGGCGTGCCGAGAAGCGCTGCCCTGCGCTTTGCATAGATAGTGAGGCGCTGCGTATTAAGGACGTCGTCATATGCAAGAACTTGTTTTCGTGAATCAAAGTTAAAGCCTTCAATACGCTTCTGTGCGCTCTCAAGAGCCTTCGTAATCATGGAACTTGCAATAGGCTCATTCTCTGGAATCTTGAAGCTTCCCATGACGTTTTTGATAACGTCAGACGCAAAAACACGCATAAGCTTATCTTCAAGCGACACATAGAATCTGGTCTCGCCCGGATCTCCCTGGCGACCCGCACGACCACGAAGCTGGTTATCAATACGACGTGCCTCGTGTCGTTCCGTACCAATCACCGCCAAACCGCCAAGAGCAAGGACTTCTTCACGCTCCTCAAGATTCGTCGGCACGCCACCGAGCTTAATGTCCACACCACGCCCTGCTAGGTTGGTCGCAACGGTAACCCTATTCTTTCTTCCGGCCTGAGCAATCAATTCGCCCTCGCGCTCATGGTTCTTCGCATTGAGCACTTCATGGGGAATCTTTGCGTCCGTAAAGTACTGACTGATGACTTCGTTATCTTCAATAGACACGGTACCTACGAGCACCGGTTGACCCTTCGCGCTCAACAACTTTACCTCTTCGGTAAGTGCCTCGTATTTCCCTTTAGCGGTCTGGAAAATATGATCATCGTGGTCTATACGCTTCACCCCTCTATTCGTAGGAACAACCACCACGTCAAGTCCGTACACGGTGTAGAACTCTTCCTCTGAGGAGAGTGCCGTTCCCGTCATACCCGAGAGTCGGTCGTACATACGGAAAAGGTTCTGGAAGGTCACACTCGCATAGGTGCGGGTCTCCTTTTGCACAGGGACTCCCTCTTTAGCCTCAATCGCTTGATGAAGCCCCTCTGACCAGCGACGACCGGGCTGAAGACGTCCAGTAAACTCGTCAACGATCACAATCTGTCCTTCACGAACCACATACTCCTTATCCTTATTAAAGAGTGCTTTTGCGCGAACTGCAGTCTCCAGATGGTGCGCCATTTTCATCCCGCCTTCGGTATAGAGGTTCTCAATGCCAAGCGCTTGCTCAGCTTTGCTTATTCCCTCTTCAGTGAGCTGAATGGCTCGCTGCTTTTCATCAATGGTGTAGTGCTCACCCTCGACATACGTACTGGCAATCTGTGCAAACTGCTCATAATGACTTTCTGCCTCCGCAGCAGGTCCTGAAATAATGAGTGGGGTGCGGGCCTCATCAATCAGAATAGAGTCAATCTCGTCCACAATCGCGTAGTGGTGTCCGCGCTGAACTATTTGGGATGCATCATATGCGGTATTGTCTCGCAGGTAATCAAAGCCAATTTCATTGTTGGTTGCATACGTGATGTCGGCATCATACGCCTCCTTTTTAGTAGACGGCCGTAGGAAGTCATAGAACACCCGGAATGACCCCGTTTCGTCACGTGCCTCATCCTCACTCTTCTCAACATGCGACGGGTCATACACATAGGCGCCTGAAGATGTGACCACACCAATGGTAAATCCAAGGTAGTCATAGACCTGACCCATCCACGCAGCATCGCGACGCGCGAGGTAGTCGTTCACCGTAACCAAGTGCACACCCTTCCCAGCAAGCGCGCGTAGTGCCGTTGGTAATGTCGCAACGAGTGTCTTTCCTTCACCGGTGCGCATCTCAGCAATCTTTCCCTTGGCAAGCGCAAGTCCACCGAGTAGTTGCACGTCGTAATGTCGCTCATTCAACGTCCTTCGTGCGGACTCACGAACAAGTGCAAACACTTCCGCAACATCGTCATCGCTCTCTGGCATGCCGCCCGTTCGCTCTCGTACTTGAGCAAGACGCGCCTTAAGTTCGTCCTGAGACAAACCCTCAAATAGGTCTGAAAGAGCGCCTGCTTTAGATACAACAATCTGGGCTCCCTTAAGGAAGCCTGCAGATTGGTTCTTTGAGAATATGTTCCCGAGGAAACTAGCCATATATAGCGCCACTATACCTCGTATTCTTGGTTAATTCTAGGCTCACTATAAAAGCAAAAACGCCTCCGTGAAGGAGGCGTTTTTGCTTAAGAAACTATTTACGCTTCTTAGCTGCACGACGCTTAGCTGGTCGCTTTGCGGCTGCTTTCTTTGCAGGACGCTTTGCAACTGCCTTCTTAGCGACGCGACGCTTTGCAGGACGCTTTGCTGCTGCTTTCTTTGCTGGGCGCTTAGCTGCAGCCTTCTTGGCTGGACGCTTAGCTGCCTTCTTCTTTGCTGCCATAGATCTAGGTGAAAGTGATGACTGTGACTAATCGTCGACCCACTCATGCACAAGAAAATTCTACAAAGAAATTTTGTGCGTGAATGTGTTCTGTATTTCATTATCACGTGCAATTGCAAAAAGTGTGCACGTAAAAATAATAATTGTGGATAACTAAAATGTTTGTTCAAACTTTTTTGGAACTGATTGCACTTCTCTTTCAATAAAAATATTTGTTGTGTTCGCAACAACATCTCTAACGTGGTCGGCTATGCGATTAACATCTTCACTCGTTGCTCCAGGCTCGGTGACAAGAACAAGTGGCTGTCTTTTAAAGAGCGACGCGTGGCCCATAGAGAAATCATTCAAGTGCAACACGTTATCTAGAATCCACGCAAGCGGTATCTTTACTCCTGTCTCTTGAGGGAAACCAGGAAGCTCTGGGTATTCTCGCTTCAGACGTGCATACGCTTCTGTTGAAATAGTGGGGTTCTTGAAAAATGACCCAGCCGTTCCATACACACGCATATCAGGAAACTTTCGAGAACGCACTTGTCGCACCACATGCGCAATTTGTTTAGGAGTCTGCATAGCTGCACCTACTTCTTTCTGTTCTGCCAGGTCTTTGTAGCGTAATTGTGGCTCTCCGTCTTTTTGTAAAACAAAGGTGACACTCGTAATGATGAGTTCTGGTTCTTTCTTAAAACGACTATCCCGATAACCGAACCCGCACTCCTCATTACTCAAAACCATCTCTTCTTCTGTACTCAAATTAAACGCGTGGACTTGGTGAACAGTATCCCGAAGTTCACTCCCGTACGCACCAATATTTTGAACCGGTGCAGCACCGACTGTCCCTGGAATACCTGCAAGATTCTCCATACCCCACCAACCACGAAGTGTCGCCTGCGCAACCACCTGATCCCAAATCACACCTGCTCCTGCGGTAATAGTTCCCGCATCTTCATCAATAACCATGTGTCCAAGCTTCATATGCAGCACAACCCCATCAAACCCTGCATCCGACGCAAGTATGTTGCTTCCTTCCCCTATTGGGATAATTGAAAGTCCCTCTTTTTTTGCAAACCGAATCGCCTTCTTTAAATCGGATAGCTCCACACACTCAGCCACGTATCGTGCAGACCCGCCTACGTGCAGTGTCGTGAGTGAGCTTAGTGGTACGTTCTCTCGTAGAATCATCGGGTGCTCTCAAGACTTGTTAAGAATTGCATAGCCTGTGTGGCCGTTTCGGGGTGCTCTTTCATGTAGGCACGAATGAGGGTTTTAGCGTCCTCAACACGACCTGACTCTGCATACACGGTAGCAAGCTGAAAGTTTGTGGTAGCGTCGTTAGGATCAAGAAACACACGATACTCAAGAAGAGGAATGAGCTCTTTGAAATTCTTGACTTCGTAATACGCCAAGATAACGATTCCGTTTGAAACGGTTGTCGTTCCAAAGTAGTCCACCAAGAATGTCTTAGCGGACGCAATGTCTCCTGAGAGAATCTCACCTGCAGCCACGTATGCAGCAAGATCACTAAAAGAGGTATCAAGATCAAACGCTCTCTTAAAGGCGGCCCTAGCTGCAGGATAATTCTTCTCCTGGAGCGCAAGCACTCCTTCCTCAATGATCAGGGTCTGCTTCTTTGGTGA
>CAYRRU010000035.1:0-2650 GCA_964426785.1 uncultured Candidatus Saccharibacteria bacterium
ACCACACCACGACCATGAAGTTGGTCATCAGCTTCAGGTGTTGTCGGACCATTCGCTACTTCAAGCACAATGCCCGCCTTAACCTCTGCAACGTTACCAATATGAATTTGCTCTTCAAGAGCAGCCGGCACCAACACTTCGCAGGGTTCGGTAATAACATCGTCTGCGGGAAGTATGCGTCCGTCTTCTTGCATAAGAGGTGCTGCATCAACGACTGATCCTTTCTCTTCCTTAATTTTGAGCGCAAGTGATACATCAATTCCCTTCGCAGACACCAAGGTGCCTCTACTGTCAGCAAGAGCAACCACTTTCATCCCCATAGAGGAGAGCAGGTGTGCCGCTTGGGCACCTGCATTCCCTGCCCCCTGCACTCCCGCACGCATCGTTTCGGGGTCCAAGTGTTTATCTTTCATTAGTTCTTCAAGCACAGCAATCGCCCCATCTGCCGTTGCGGTATCACGCCCAAGACTACCGCCATCACTTATTAATTTGCCGGTGATCATGGCGGGAGAAGGTTTCCCTACAATCTCCTCATACTCGCGAAGCATCACACCCATGATCTCTGGCGTGGTGTATACATCAGGTGCTGGAATATCCTGATCCGGCCCAAGGTGCTCTGCAAACGCCCGTACGTATGCTTTCGCCACATTGTGTAGCTCTGTTTTTGAAAGTTTCTTTGGATCAACTGCGACACCTCCCTTGGCTCCTCCAAATGGAATACCCACAACCGCGCATTTAATTGCCATCATTGCGGCAAGAGCCGACACTTCGTCTTCGTCAGCGTCTGGATGAAAACGTATACCTCCTTTATACGGACCTCGTGCATTATTAAACTGCACACGGTATGCGGGAAATACTGTGATGCTTCCGTCGTCCATCTGAACGGAGAGGTCTGCCCTAAGTACGCGGTCAGGAGTCATCAAAGCTTCGGTCTGCTCAGGGGTTAGAGCTAGCAGACTCGCTGCCTTTTGTACGTGTGTTTTGAAGTATGCAAATGCAGCCATAGGTATAAGAATAACCCGCGGTGCCCCGCGGGTTAAGTCTTCTGGGTACTGCGCTTATATGCTTTGCGGCGCCGGCGCGCAACGAGTCGGCAACGCTTAAGCCAAATGGTGCGGGCGAAAGGGCTTCTTTTTAGAACCTGACTTTGTTCATGGGTATGCGCGTAGTACGCGGCAGGATGTTGTGACCCGCGAAGCGTATTACCGCTCCCTACTGCTCCATGGGCTCTGGAGCAATCATCGGTCGAAACCATTGATGTCTCCTTTCCTTGGAATCGGCCTTCGTTATATACCTAAATGGATTATTTCGCCACCTCCACCGCTTCTTCAAAGCGAACGGACAAAAGTTTGGAAACGCCATCAGCTCCCATGGTGACACCATAGAGAATGCCGGCACGACTCATGGTCTCACGGTTGTGGGTGATAACAATGAGCTGAGACTTCTTGGAAAGGCTTGCGATCATGTCGCCGTAGCGTCTAGAGTTCGCTTCATCAAGGGCCGCATCGGTCTCGTCCAGTATCAAAAATGGTGGTGGGTTCACCTGACTCATCGCAAAGATAAGCGCGATAGAAGTAAGCGCTCGCTCACCACCTGAAAGTTGCATAAGTGACTGCACGCGCTTCTTGGGCAAGTTAACACTGATCTCAATACCCAAACGTTCGTTCTTCTTTTCAGTATTCTCTTCACCCTCTTCGTCTTCGTCTGCAACCTGTGCTTCCTCAAGTACGAGCTTTGCACTACCCCCGCCAAACATAAGTCCAAAGAACTCACTAAACGACGCGTTCACTTTCGCGAGTCCCTCAGAGAATGTCTTCTGCAGTTCGGTATCAAGCTCGCTGATGAGTTCACGGAGTCCATGGGCAGACGCACCAAGATCGGTGACTTCGCGCGCCAGGAATTCTTCGCGACCTTTTGTTTCTTCGTATTCAGTACGCACGTCTTCGCCCGCGCCTCCTGCTTCCTCTACGCGAATCTTGAGCCGCTCCAGTGCACGCTTACGATCTTCTTGGGCTTTGCGCTCTTCGTGTGGGAGCTCGGTAAGGGGTTCGTATGAAAGCGCGCTACGTCCTGAAAGGGGCACCACTTCCGCTTTCTCACGCGTGAGTTCCTCTGCAAGGTAGGTAAGTTCGTTGATGCGTGCCTCAAGACGCGCAACGTTCGCTTCCTCGTGTGCACGGGTGTCAGCCAAAGACAGAAGTTGGTGCCGATCTTCGCGACCTGCCTCCTCATACGCCATCACTTCTTCCCGGGCCTTGAGCAAATGACTCTTTGCGCGCTCAGCCCGCTCAGCGCTTTCCTTATCACGCGCAACCAGTGCATCGTATTCGTTCTGGAGGGTGAAAACGGCGCTGTCTTCTTCGGCAAGAAGATCTTCGTTAGGGCGACCAAACTTATCAAAGAATGCGGTAACTGCAGAGCGTAGTGCGGTAAGGGCTGCACGAACAGCGTCAGGATCCTGTGCGTTTTCTACGCGTGATGCTTGTTCATCCACTTCGTGACGAAGAGCGACCAAGTCCTCACGCGCTACTTTCACATACGGTGCACCTTTTGCCTGCTCACTTCTACGCTTTGCAGATTCCAGTGCTCCTTCCACACGCCCGAGCTCTCGTGCGAGTCCCCCACGCTCCTCCATTACACGATCAAGTTC
>CAYRRU010000035.1:2750-4642 GCA_964426785.1 uncultured Candidatus Saccharibacteria bacterium
TTCTCCTCAGTCTTTGCGAGTTTGCGCTCTGCTTCTTGCTTCTTGAATTCATACATCTTAAGACCGAGCGCGTCCTCAAGCATGGCGCGTCGCTCTCGTGGGTGCGCAAGCAAAATGCGATCGGCTTCTCCTTGAGAAATGATGTGGTGCCCCGTCTCGCCAATGTTTGCTCCGGCAAGAAGCTCTTGAATGTCACGCAGGCGTGCTTTTGATCCGTTGATTGAGTATTCACTCGCGCCATCTCGAAACACTGCACGTTCTATAGCAACTTCATCAAAATCAAGCTTGGGGAAAATACGCACGCCTTTGCGTGGTGTGTTATCAAACACAATAGCCACCGCAGCACGATTCTGACGCCCGGTTGCGTGTGATCCAGACCAAATAAGATCCTCGCTGCGCTTGCCTCGCATAGACTTCATTGATTGCTCGCCAAGAGCAAACCGAAACGCTTCAGCAACGTTTGATTTACCCGAACCATTCGGTCCGACAATAGCGGTCGTCGCACTTGAGAAATCAAGCACGGTCTTACGCGCAAACGACTTAAAGCCTGCGATTTCTAGGCGCTTCAACATTTACCTAGAGTATACCGTGCTCATCTCTAGTTGCGGAAGGTTGTACAAAAGAAAACCGCCCCCCAAGAAACGCCGGGGGGCGGGTGTTGCTTTAGGCGAGCCAGGGTTACTGGCTCGCCGCCTGCTTGATCTCCTCGATCGAGCAGGTGCGGTCGCGGGGCTTTCGGGTGCTCGCGACGAACGTCGCGAACGCCGGCAACAGCATGCCGACAGCTACGGTGCCCAGGACCAAACCCCACGTTGGGATGAGGTTGGGTTGGCCGTTGACCAGCCCGAAGTGCACGAGCACGAGCGCGGTATACGCGAGCGCGGTGCGCGGATGCGGACGGTCCGGGTGATAGAAATAACAGAGGGCGACAGCGACGCCAGTGGCCAGCTGAATGCTGACCCAAAAGTCATCGATGTCGCTGATCTGACGAAGCAACTCGCTTCCAGAAAAGATCGCGGTGACCATGGTCACGATGATCATATTAAAGAAAGCTTCATCATTTTTTTCGGACTCAGTCATGTCAATTCCCTCCTGCTGTGTCCCCCAATGGAACGGTGCAGTTCAAGCTATATTATATAACGCAAAAACCGCTTTTGTCAAGCGGTTTTTACCAACCCAGCGTATCAAGTCCAGCCTGCGCTGCCGACTGCTCTGCTTCTTGCTTGCTCTTTCCTTCTCCACGCGCAATAGAATCGTTTCCAATCAAGACTGCCACCGTAAACTTCTTGTCGTGGTCGGGACCTTCCTCTGAAATAGTCTTGTAGGTGGGGGTGGTGTTGCGTTTCTCTTGCGCTAACTCTTGGAAACGGCTCTTTGCGTCTTGGTATGCGCGAGACGCAATGATGGGATCAATCTTTGCGTAGAGGTGCTTTGCAACAAATGCGTCCGCAGCTTCAATTCCCTGATCAAGATAAATAGCACCAAGCAGTGCTTCAAATGCGTTCGCAAGAATTATTTGTCGCGCGCGTCCCGTATCTTTTGCCTCTCCCTTTGAAAGGAGGAGCATGTCGTTCAATCCAATTCCCTCTGCAACTTCTGCAAGCGAATACGTGTTCACCAGTGCAGCGCGGTATGCGGTGAGGTCACCCTCAGGTTTGTGTGGAAAACGCTCGTAGAGAAAATGGGTGACGGCAAGTTCAAGCACCGCATCTCCCAAAAACTCAAGGCGCTCGTTGTGTGCGCGAGCCGTCTTGTTCTCGTTAAGGTATGAGCGATGCGTCAGGGCCTCGGCCAGAAGGTCGAGGTCCTTAAACGTGAGCCCCAGGCGCTCTGCGTGACGAGCTATGTCGGTCATATCTGCACTATGCAATAAAAGGGGTGAAAATGGAAGT
>CAYRRU010000036.1:0-2449 GCA_964426785.1 uncultured Candidatus Saccharibacteria bacterium
GCTGACCTTGGAACGTATGAGCGCCCACCCATTCACAAAGACGGCACGTACAAAGATGAGACGATGACTATTCACATGTTTTTGTTTGCCGCACCTCAGGGCGCTATCGTTACCCCTTCCATGGAAATTGTTGCAGCACGATGGGTGCCGTACCGAGAGGTTGCAGACAACCTACAAGACGCAAAGGACCGCGCCTGGTATATCAGCGTCTTTGAACGCGTACGCGAAGCAATTCAAAGAGACTAACGGATAGCGCGAGCAATCGTTGAAACTACTCGTTTATCCGTGACGTCCGGAATAATCTTTCGGGCGTTTGGTTTTGATACGAGCGACGCTAACGCATGAGCCGCGCGAAGTTTTGATGCCTGTGTAATTTCGCGCACTCCCCTATCAAGAGCTCCACGAAACACACCTGGGAATACGAGCGCGTTATTCACTTGATTGGGAAAATCAGACCGTCCTGTTGCAACAACGTATGCACCACCCTCAAGCGCCTCTTCTGGAAGAATTTCTGGTGTTGGGTTTGAAAGTGCAAACACTACAGGCTTCTCACTCATAAGCGACACGTCCGTTGCTTTCATCACACCAGGACCTGAGAGACCAATAAATACATCCGCATCAACAAGTGCATTCTCTAGGCTTCCCTGAACCCCGCGTGGGTTAGTTATCTTCGCAATCTCCTTTTTGGATGCATTCAAATCTTTACGCTTACCATGAATAACCCCTGCGCGATCCAGGAGAACAATGTCGGATAGTCCTTCAGCAAGCAGTAGTTTTGATACGGCAACAGCGGCCGCTCCCGCGCCAGCTATCACGACTTTTGCTTTCTTCAGTGGCTTACCTACGACTTTCATTGCATTAATGAGTGCAGCCAGTACTACGATTGCGGTGCCGTGTTGGTCGTCATGCATCACGGGTATATCAAGTGCTTTAATAAGTCGCTCTTCAATGTCAAAACATCCTGGAGCTTTAATGTCTTCTAGGTTTATGCCCCCGAATCCAGGCGCAATATTGATTATGGTGCGTACTATTTCATCCGGATCTTGTGTGTTGAGCACAATAGGCCAGGCATCAATACCAGCAAGTTCTTTAAAGATGAGTGCCTTTCCTTCAAGTACGGGGAGTGCGCCATAGGGGCCAATGTTTCCAAGACCCAGGACTGCAGACCCGTCTGAAATAACCGCAACGCTATTCTTTTTTGTTGAGTATGCGCGTGCGTCCGTGGGATGCTTTGCAAGATGCTCAGACACTACACCAACTCCGGGTGTGTAGAAAAGAGCAAAGTCCTGTTTGGTTTTGAGCTTTGCTTTGGCTACGGTAGCAACTTTCCCACCAACCTTTCTATGTGCGGCAAGCACCGCTTTCGCTGTTTGTTTTTTCTTATCCATGTTGGTAACGCACAAGTACTCTACTCCTTGATAAGAATCCGTGCGGAGCAACCAGAGATTCCTCCTCGTCCTATTACGTTTGCAGTAAGACCATTCTTACCAGCGTGATGCACCGCCATCTTCTCACTTCCCCGAAGAGCAACCTCCTTGTTTCCGAAGATGTACGCCTTGTCCGCGTTCTCACTGCTCCAACGGAAAGTAACAAAGTCACCAATGTGTACGACTTTGCTTGACGCAGTCATGCGGCAGGTTGGTGCAGGAACTGTGTGCACAAACGTTGTGTGTGCAACTACACTTGATTCGTTACGAGCTTCAATCGTGTAAGTTCCTTGAAGAAGGGTCTCTGGAAGTCGTATATCCTTTCTTCCTGAACTGCGTGAAAGGCGTACCCCATCTTTCACCACGACACCTGTAGAGCTCACCACACGAAGCGTGCTCCCGTCAGGAATGTTCTCAAATCGGACTGAGACCGCGCGCTCGGTTACGCGCTTCACCGTGATTGAGGGCTCGCCTGCCGCAAATGCGCCTGAGGCGAACGAGAACATAAGGAGACCGACAAAGAGAGTTCGTATGGGATAAGTCATATACCTACACGATACCACTCCTTCTTTATTTGCCGAATTGTTTATTTAAAGAGGCTCGGGTAAGGGGGCCAAGTGTGCCCGTTTCTTCAAAACCCTTGCTCTTTTGGTATGCCTTTATCGCCACCTCTGTACATTCATTCATCACCCCCGACAGCGGACACTCAACTAATGTACTTTCAGAGGGTGGGTAGAAATTGAGTGTCCGAAGCGCTGCCTGAAGTGCATACACTTCCACACTCTCCGTACCCTTCTCTATGAGGGCATTCCACGTATGAGGAAGCGCTTTTGAAACGAAGCGGTTTGCAGGAGTGTCATTGAAGTAGTCACCAATGCCGAGTGCGGTCTGGTAGGCAAAGTCTGTGGTGAGGGTGCTACGTAGTGTAGAACTCAATAATCTCGCTTCAGTTATGTAACCGTACTCAATAAGCACTGTTGGAACACGAAGGGTATTGTTTGAACCTACGGCAATAAGCTGTT
>CAYRRU010000036.1:2459-4546 GCA_964426785.1 uncultured Candidatus Saccharibacteria bacterium
TGTTGGTCTTCAACAACACCTTGGTTCTCAATACGTAGTGTTGATGTTGCGGTAAGGTCGTTCAGTCTGTTTGCAATAGAAACAGCAACCGGACGAGATGCCAGTCCATTTCCGTATTGCTGATCAGGAATGTAGAGCGCAAAGCCTGAGTTGGCTCCAGGGGTGTCGGGCCCATGATCGGTCGCATCATTTATGTGGAGATTAACCACCAGATCAATGTCGTTCTCGTTTGCCCATTTATTAATGCCGTACAGACGAAGTGCAACGTCAGTTGGTGCTGTTGTGTGGTCCACATGTTCATCATTTTTTGCTTTCTTCAGCTTCTTCTTCGCGTCCTTCTTGTGCTGTTTTACAAAACTCTTTATCTTCTTCATCTCTTTCTTAAAATACGTTGTGAGTACCGGACTCCATGCTTCATTGGTGCGCGCAACAACGGTGTCTATGTTTGGATTCTTCTCCAACTCCAGAGAAAGTTTCTGTGCAATTTCGGTGACGAGCTCTCGCTCATACACTCCCTTAAACACTGCGCCACCATATCCAGGCTCGTGTCCCGGAACTATCAAAATACGGAGTGGCTCACCTCCAGCTTTAGCGCTCTGGTATGAGGCGGTAAGCTCTTGGGCAGTTACCGATACAGGAAAACCTTTGGCATATGCTCTCGGCGTGGCACCAAGGAGTAGTGTCACAATAAGTGAAAGCGCAATAAGGGGACGAATCATAGAATAACTATACGATAAAGGAAAAGTATATACTCTTCTCTATGAAGGAAGACGTACTACTCGCAACATACTTTCCTCGTCTGAAGACGGAGCAGAAGAAAGCACTTGAAAAACTTGGTATCAAGACGGTGCGTGATCTTCTCTATCACTTCCCTGCGCGCTATGAAGCTGCAGGCCCCACCGGAACCGTTATGAGTGTCGCACCCGGCACCGACGTCACCCTCTACGGAACCATACAGAAGCCAGAGACTCGCAAAGCGTGGAAGAGCAGACGCCCGATTGCCGAAGCATGGCTTCATGATTCTTCCGGAAAGATTAAGCTCATGTGGTTTAGTCAGCCCTACATTGCAAAGATGCTGACCGACGGTATGGTCGTGCGCGTTACCGGCCGCGTCGCAGGAACTGCTGAGAAGCCATATGTTGCAAACCCAGAGATTGACCGCACCCCGATAGCCCCCGACGCTGTGCACGACACGCTCTTTAAGAAAGCAGAAGATCCCCGAGTGTTTGATGAAACTCTGTATGCGATATACCCCGAGAGCAAAGGGGTGTCCTCCTTATGGTTTCTGCATGCGTTAAAGCGTGTGTTTGAAGCAAGAGTGCACGAGACAATTGCTGATCCTATTCCGGAAGAAATACTAGTGCGGTATAACCTTCCCGTTCTTTCTACCGCACTCGTCTGGATGCATGCGCCAAAGACCAAAGCGAACGCAGACGCTGCGCGCAAACGTTTTGCGTTTGAAGAAGTGTTTGCGATGCAGTTGGTTCGCCAGAAAGAACGTGTTGATTCAAAGCGTGAAAAAGCTTTGCCAGTTTCTATAAATCAGAAAGCACTTAATGATTTCATTGCTTCTTTCCCCTTTCCTCCAACCGAGGCACAAGAGCGCACCATTAACGAGATAGTTTCTGACTTTGCTCTCGCGCACCCTATGCGCCGCCTTCTTGAGGGGGATGTGGGTAGCGGAAAGACGGCTGTGGCGGCTGCTACCAGCTACATGGTTGCAACGTCGCGCCCACCAGATCGCACGAGTGGGACATTGCAAGTTGCCTACATGTGTCCTACGGAGATTCTTGCCAAGCAACACTTCTCAACGTTTGTGTCCTATTTCAAAGACCATCCCATACCGATTGGTCTTATCACCGGGAGCGAGTGCAGGAAGTTTCCTTCTAAAGTGGCGTATGAAGAGTCGGCTAAAGTGTCGCGTGCACAGTTTGCAAAGTGGGTGAAGAACGGCGAGATACCGATTGTGATTGGTACACACGCGCTCGTCTACAAGTCGCTTGAGTTTCAGCACCTAGCCTACGCCATCATTGACGAACAACACCGCTTTGGAAAAGCACACCGCCAAAAACTTACCAAGAAGGGTG
>CAYRRU010000037.1:0-1554 GCA_964426785.1 uncultured Candidatus Saccharibacteria bacterium
TAACGCGGTAAAGCTTCTATGAGGCGGCTTTTCAAAAAGGTGCTCGTCTCAACTTGGGAATTGATAATTTAGCTGGAATGGCTTGTTGGGGAATACGTCCCGAGGCGTCAGCAAATCAGATTCCGCTATGAGTACGGTGCTTGAAAGGTGCTATCAAAGATCAAAACCCCTTCAGCTCTACGTTCTCTCACGAGTTCGACTTGCCGAAGACTCTCTAGATAATACTCCTGTATAGGACAGAGTAAAGGACATAATGTGGATAGTGTCCTTTATGTCCTTAAAACGTTATAGAAACAGGGCAGTGGTCTGATCCATAAATACCAACATGTATTTCTGCCTTCTTAACCTTCCCTGCAAGACTCTTGGAGACGAGGATGTAATCAATACGCCATCCAACGTTTCTTTCTCTTGCTTGAGCAAAATGGCTCCACCATGAATAGTGCCCATTACCCTCGGTGAAGAGCCTAAAGGTATCCACAAATCCAGCATCCAGCATGTTCTGAAAACCCTCTCGTTCTTCTTCGGTAAATCCTTTTACACCCTTGTTTTCCTTAGGCCGGGCTAGGTCGTCAGGTGTGTGCGCTACGTTCAAATCACCGCATATAATAACGGGTTTCTCTTCTTCAAGACGCTTCATGTACTCAAGAAATGCAGGGTCCCAATGCTTATGTCGAAGGGGAAGGCGAGAGAGGTCGTCTTTTGCGTTTGGTGTGTACACACTCACCACATAAAAGGGACCCACGTCTGCCGCGATGACCCGCCCTTCTTCATTTGGATCTCCGTATCCGTCCGTATTAAGCTCATATTTTTCAACTAGGTCTGCCGGCATGCCAAACAACACGTCTTCAGGGGTTTGTTTAGAGAATATGGCGGTTCCGCTATAACCTTTCTTCTTTGCAGAGTGCCAAAACTCTTCGTATTCCATCAGATCAATCTCCGATTGGTGTTGTTCTGCCTTGGTTTCCTGAAGACAGATAACGTCTGGCTTTAGTTCCTTAAGAAAGGGAAGGAAGAGCCCTTTACGGTGTACGGCACGTATACCATTAACGTTCCAGGAGACGATTCTCATGAACCCATTCTATACGAAAAAGGGAATACTCCTTACTTCCTCTTCCCATGAAACCGCTTATGCACGTCTCGTAGGTGCGCGTCCGTCACGTGCGTGTAGATCTGTGTCGTTGAAATAGACGCGTGGCCAAGGAGTTGCTGTACGGAGCGAATATCTGCACCGTTGGTGAGGAGATCGGTTGCAAATGAGTGCCGAAGCACGTGTGGCGTTACTTTCTTCGTAATACCGGCTTTAGCCGCGTAAATCTTAATCATGCGCTCTACAGAACGGGGAGTAATGCGCTCACTGCTTCTGTTACCCGGCGCATGATTCACAAAGAGGGCCTCATGCATGTCTTTACGGACCTTTAGATACGCCCTCACAGCGTCTTTAGCGGTGTCAGAGAGAAATACCACACGCACCTTGTCACCCTTTCCGCGAACCGACAGCTCATCGCGAGCCAAATCTATGTCTGAATCAAGTGAGGTGAGTTCTGAGACACGAAG
>CAYRRU010000037.1:1654-4454 GCA_964426785.1 uncultured Candidatus Saccharibacteria bacterium
TCAAGAAATTGCCTTCGTGCGCTCTCAATATCCATAGTTATTAGTGTACCAGTGTCGCACAATCAGCACCTTTGCTGTCCACTACGTTATGATGCAGATATGCGTTTGTTGTACCGATACACCACCCAGTCTGGTGAGGGTACTTTTTCAGCCACTCGGCAGTTTCTAAACGACCAATCTCTGCGCATTATTGAATCCATCGTACAGATGGTGCACCGACAGGCTGATTGGTTGCTTCTGCCACACATTCCAGAGCCGCATCTTGAGTTCTACTTCACTGAGAAGGGTAGGGAGCTCTTTGAAGAGACTTTACGGAGTGTACAGGAGACCTGTATAGGTGAAATTGAGCTCACTACCGTGCATTATGAAGAGCTCCAGGGTGCTGTTTTGTATGAGGATCCGTACCAAATAGCCATACGGGCACCCCAGGAGAGGCAGCTGGCAGTTAACCCATACCAGAACCGGGCCCAGTACTGCTTCTAGCAGGACACTTGCATAAATAGTCAAGGTGTGGTAATCTGAGGCCAATGCTTACGAAACGCGTAAAGACTGCCGTTATTAAAACAGCGGCACGTCATGAGACGGACAACGGTTCAGCCGATGTCCAAATTGCTATTCTTACTCGCCAGATCGAGGATTTGACCTCGCACCTGAAGAAAAATCCTAAGGATTTCCACTCACGTCGCGGTCTTCTTCAGATGGTCGCTGACCGTCGCGCACACCTGCGCTACCTTGAGAAGAATGACAAGCGCCGTTACAACGCAGTCCTCAAGAAAACAGGACTCAAGAAGTAACCAAAAGCAGCGAAAGCTGCTTTTTGCGTTTCAAGCAGGTGCTACCATGTAGTAGTGCTCGTTTTAATACGTTTTCATAATCACAATGCCTATGGCTGTTATCAAACACCCAGCGCAACGTGTCGGGGTTTTCATAGACACACAGAACCTCTACCACAGCGCTAAACATCTTTATAAAACCCGCGTTAACTTCGCCAAGGTCCTTGAAGAGGCGGTTGGTGGACGCATACTTGTTCGTGCTATTGCCTACGTTATCTCAACCGATAGCGGGGAAGAGAACAACTTCTTTGACGCTCTCACTAAAATTGGTATTGAAACCAAAGTGAAGGGCCTACAGGTCTTTTCAGACGGTGCTAAGAAAGCCGACTGGGACGTTGGTCTTGCTATTGATGCGGTGAAGCTCGCGCCCAAGCTTGATACCGTTATTCTCGCAACCGGTGACGGGGATTTCGTTCCCCTTATTGAGTACTTGGATATGAACGAGGGTTGTCAGGTGGAAGTTATTTCATTTGGTCGCTCTTCTTCACAAAAACTTAAGGAGGCTGCACACGCATTTACCGACATGTGTGACGATCCTAAGCGATACCTGATTGGCGGTCGCGGATAAGTTACACAGCTTCATGCACGCATACGTGCGGTAACCAGTTATAATCCGTATACACGGACTGCATGAGCACGAACCCCACAACAGACAAACCAGAAGAGTTGACTGATGCAAGTCGCTACATGCGCACATTTGCAAAGGACATGGCACAGGCACAGGGGAAACCTGCGCCGGTATCAACACCTGCGCCTGTAGCTCCACCCGCCGAAGAGCCGAAGACTGAAACTTCAGACGGCGTCACTCTGCCTCAGGTAGACGAATCACTGATCACTCAGTCGGGGCTTCGTCGCGATGGAGAAGAGACGCTTGATCTTAATGACTCACCAACAAGTGGATCAGTGTCGGTGTTTGAACAAAAAGAGACACTAGCGCCACCACCGCCAGTGACTCCTCCAGTAACTCCGACTCCTCCTTCGCAAATGTCCATGATGGGAGGGTCTGCAACACCATCGCGTGATTCCATACTTGCTCGTCTTCGTGAGCGAGCAGGATCTCGTGCTGATACTCCTGTCGCCACACCCACACCGCGCCCTGAATTTGTAACTCCGGTTCCAGATGTTCCGCGCATGCCACCTGTTGCACGCGATCCGCGACCAACACCAGCGCCACAACCAAAAGCGCCTGAACCTGAAAAGGCTGAGCGCTTCCATAGCTACTCAACGGACTTCTCAGGACGCATTGATACAAAGGGCGCGTCAGCGTTTTCAATACTCGCCGCACAATCTGACAGCAAGCCACGAGAAGTAGTGCGCACTCGAAGGGTAGAGAAGTCAGGCATGAAGCCTATGACCGTGCTCGCTATTATCTTCTCTCTTCTCACCGTTGGAGTTGTTGGTGCAACCGCATACTTTGGTCTCACCCGAACGCCTGATGTGCTGGTAACGGAGGGGGTACCCTCACTTATTTCCGCAGACGAAACAAAAGAATTAGACGGTGTGTCTGGTGGCGACTTCATGCGGGCACTAGCACTCACGGCAAACGAACCACTCGTCTCCGGCAACGTACTGGTGACCTACATAGCCTCCGCAAGCTCTACACCAAAGGGTCTTCCGTTTCGTAGTCCTCAGCCAGGAGGTACGCTCATCAAAGCACTTCCACTCTTTGCACCAGACATTCTGGTACGCAACATTCGTCCTGAGAGTACCGTCGGTATTGTGCATGCAGGAGACGAGACTCGGCCATTCTTTATCTTTAAAGTAGCGTCCTTTGAACGCACCTTTGCCGGCATGCTTGCATGGGAAACAAATATGCAGGGAGCACTTGATACGCTTTATCCGCCATACCCAGTGACCGTGATTGAGTCGAACCCGGCAGCATCTACAACTCCTGCACTTCCAACGTATGCTCCAACGGGCTTCGTTGACGCGGTTGTGCGCAACCACGATGTGCGCATTCTGCGTGA
>CAYRRU010000038.1:0-4376 GCA_964426785.1 uncultured Candidatus Saccharibacteria bacterium
CCTCAGACGCGAACGTGAGCATCACTTTGCGCACAAAGAAGTGATGGAACGAAACTGACTCCGTTACGTACCGGTTGAGTCCTTGCTCTGTCTCAAGCTCAATGTTGAGTCCGATGGACGCGCCACCTGCCTCATATGCGCCTTTGTTGGCTGCTTCCATGACTCCTGCTGATCCGCCCGTGATAACGGCAAATCCAGCTTTGGCGAGGCGATTGGAAAGTTCGGTAGCGTCTCTATATACCGTACTGTCAAAACCACAACGAGCAGTACCGAATATTGAGGCTGCCAGTCCGTACTTCTGAATGACATCAAACCCCTCCACGAACTCGGACATTATTTTGAACACTCTCCAGCTCTCCAGCTGTCGTGGCTTACACACCAGTGGTGCCGGATTTTCCGGAACCTCCTGCTTTCCTTCTTGAATCGCTTTGGTGAGGACCGCACCCATTGCGGTTTGTTTCTCCGTCTCACTCATCTGTTGCAATGGATCAACGTCAGACACCGTTGAAGCGTCTTTCGGAGTTGGATCTTGAGTTGTGTCTAGGATTTGGTCACCCATGGTATGTCAAACGAACTAAAGTCAGGCAATAATGTCTTAGTATACGCTATGCGTGAGAACACTTCGGCATGGGATAACGCTCCCGTGAGTGCATTGTGTGGTCGGGGCTCTTCAGGAATACCACAATACCGCAACGCGAAATCAAGATTGATAAGGGAGTGCTTCCCTGCTGGTGCAGGTACTCCGTTCAAAGTCATGTGGAGCCATGTAAGGGTATGGGTATCTATCGTGCGCTTAGCAAACGGAAACTCTATCCCTGCCCTCTTGCACGCAAGACGTACAAAGTCGTGATCAAAGGACACGTTCTGTGCAATAAAGGTTTGATTGGTTGGTCTATCGGTGGCCCACGCCACAAACGCTTTAATGAGTTCCGCTTCTGATTTCTTAGAACCGTTGGTGAGCTCTTCCCTGCTGAACCCATTGATGGCAATCGCCTCGTCACTAATATGTGCACCTTCCCACACGCCACACTCGTCATAGAACTGATTCGTTGGATCATCCGTATCAACCGCGCCCAAGGAGACGATGGAGCACTCGTAGGGGTTGAGCCCTGTTGTTTCAACATCAAGTGCGATCATGCCTCTCTACAATATCAGATACCCTTACAGTTCTTCGCCGGCGCGTACCCCTTGGCTTCAGCTTCCTCCTTTGAAGCAAACCAGACCTTGTTCTCCTCCTTTATACGAGACACTCCCCCACACCAGGGCAGGTAGTATGCTTTCCCGCTCTTAGAAGCCACATACTGCCCACCTTCGGGCATGGGAGCGGCGGGTGTGGCCGTAATACCCTTTTGTGCCAAGGTACCCAAAGAGGCCTCCGTAAGGGGTCTCTGCTCTATCCAGAGGGGCTCAGTCCCCTTCTCCAGGTCCTTTCCGGCCAATATACCGAGTCCAAAGCTTCCGGTAGCCAGAAGGAACATACAAGCCACCAAAAGGGCGTCCTTGGGTATTCGGGCCAGGAAACGCTTGATCCTCCCGCCTATACCTGTTATAGTCATAGTCACGTAAAAGCATAACACTATGGCAAGTACAAAAGCAGGAGGGTCAGCAAAAAACCTGAATACATCGAATCCGAAATACCTCGGAGTGAAGCTTTCTGATGGTCAGGCAGCTGCTCCCGGTATGATCATCGTCCGCCAGCGCGGAACGAAGATTGAGGCGGGCAAGAACGTAAAAGTGGGTAAAGACCACACCCTATTCTCCATGACGACAGGAACCGTTAAGTTTGGCGAAATGCGCAAGACTAACTTTGATGGAAACACCCATCGCAAGAAGATCGTTCACGTTATTCCTGCCTAATGAAAAGCCCCGGTGACCCCGGGGTTTTTCTATGGTAGTGTCATTTTGGTATTGAAAGAGGATCAATAGTGGTCCTTTGATCCTTTGAGGGGGCACACCCAAATGTACAAGCATGTTACCAGTCTCGCGCTTGCCACTTTTCTTCTGGCTGCTGCTCCCGTAGCAGCTGAGAATCCGGCACGCGTCTGCGTCACTGAACTCATGGACGCGCGCGGCGGGTCTGATCACCTGTCCATCGGTGAAAGGGTCTGCTACAGGCAAACCTGCTACACCGTGCGTCCTAGCCATACTTTAGAGAGCATCTGCAAGGAGGCCACCTACGACCTCATGCAGACGCGCCTTACGGCCGTTTCTCAATCGGTCGCAACGCTCACCAGTCGCGCGACCACGGCCGAGGAGAAAGCTCGCACGTACAAGAGCTCTCTGGACTACTACGAGCGCCCGTTTGAGACCGGGTTTGCGATCGTTGATCGCTCGCTCGCCTGGGGCGCCCAGAACGGGCTCATTGGTTGGGCTGGACTTCTGCCCTTCCTCATCCTTGTACTCTGGGCTTTGTGGGAGCTCACTCCCCCGGCACGCCTAGCTCGTGCTCGTCGGAAGTCCGAGGAAATCAACTACAAGGACGGGCGCAGGCTTGGTCGAGTTGAATTTGGCCGGCACTAAACGCAAAAGCGCGGGACCCAAACGGGACCCGCGCTTTTACCATTTGCCTCCCCTACTCCGCTTCTACAGAAATCGTTATTTTGCCGAAGTTCTCTCCATAAGAAACAGGAACTTCAAACACACCAACTTCCTTGAATGGCTTTTCAATACGAATGACTTCAACCGGAAGCTGTGCAGCCTCTGCAATCTCCTTCGCATCTACTCCGTCATAAAGGTGTCCCTGCTCGTTAGCTTTCTTGATGATTGAAATGTGTCCCTCAGCAAGAGACGCAAGGCGCTCTTCAACAAGCTTCACATCAAGCTCCTTACGGTCAATAACCTGCTTCACGCGTAGGTCTGCCTGCTTTACGGCTCCTGCGGTTGCAACAACCGCTAATTTGCGAGGAATAAGGAAGTTAAGCGCATGTCCATCAGACACCTCAATGGTGGTGTGTGCACGACCCATATCACGAACATCTTTCAGTAGTACGACTTTCATAGTTCAAATATCCTATCGTTTCCTTGGTATTTACGCAAATGGAGGCACTTGACATATACAAGGTATATGTCATATAATGGTTAAGAAGTTAGTTGATCTTCCACAAAGCAAACGGAGACTAAGATGAGCGATATGAGCACTGGTGTTGCGGTAGGCGCCTTCGCGGGGGCCGCTCTGATGGCGATTTTCTTCCTCGCCGACAACGGCCCGAAGCTGGAAGCTGCTCGCCTGCGCGACGCCAGTGTCGCCCAAGAGGGCTTCGTCCGCGGCGTCTGCGATGGCCGTCTCAGCAACTGTGACGCCACCGTCCGCATCACCAACGAAGGTGGGGTGAGCGAATTCCAGATCCACGGCGGCCTGGTCCTTCAGGACAACGGCTCCGGAAAGCTGGAAGCGGCCCAGTTGCCGCGCAGCTGTGTGGGCTATCCGGACTCGGCCTCGGGCGAATACCAGAGCCCGCACTGGGAATCCTGCGAGGTCGTCCGGCCTGAGCCGAACACGGTGGAGGGTGTCGCGATCAGTCCTCCGAACTAGTCCAAGGCTCCGGCCTTTGGACACAATAAACGGCGCTCCTCACCGGGCGCCGTTTTTCTTTATATACCACTCCTCAAAAACTCCACCGCCCTCTCCATCTGAGGGTCCTTGTTTGCCTTGTAGTCCTCCTCAGTACGCTCAACACTAATATCAGGAGTGAGTCCGCCGTCGGAGATGGAGCGTCCTGATGGGGTAAGCCAACGCGCAATCGTCATCTTGAGTGACCCACCACCAAGGTCAATAAGTTCCTGCACAGAACCCTTACCAAAGGAGTTCGTCCCGATGAGTGTGGCAACGTCAGCGTCTTGTAGCGCGCCACCCAGAATCTCAGACGCAGAGGCTGAACCCTTGTTTATCAAGATGACGGTCTGTGTATTTTCTGGAATACCGCCATACCCAAGACTGCGGTGCACCAAGTTCTCTTTGTGTCCCTTGTAGTCCTCGGTAACAATAACGACACCTTTGGGAAGGAACATGCTGGCAATTGATACGGCTGAATCAAGATAGCCGCCAGGGTTTCCACGAAGATCAATGATGAGTTTGTTGGTGCCTGAATTACGGAACTCGGTAATTGCTTCTTTAAACTTCTCGGCTGAGTTTGCGGTGAATGAGTAGAAGGAGATGGTGAACACGCCATCCTTGAGAGCGGTTTCAATTGTTGGAACATCAATCACCGCACGCACGACAGGAATAGTTATGGGTTCACCCGCACGCAACATACGGAACGTAACGGTTGTCCCTTTTGGTCCACGGATAAGCTTCACCGCTTCCTCGGGCGTCATGCCGTCGGTAGGGCGATCATCAATCGCAATAATCTCGTCTCCCGTCAAAATCCCCGCCTGGT
>CAYRRU010000039.1:0-4370 GCA_964426785.1 uncultured Candidatus Saccharibacteria bacterium
GGCATCACCGTTTCAAGCGACCATATATAGTCTTCTTTTGAATGATTGAATTCCCGAGGGCCATTTTCTATGCTCATAGGTTCCAGTATAACCCCTCCAAAGACCAAAAGTTTGACACTTTACGCCATTTCCTATAGATTTCATCTATCCCGCTTCGCGGGCTTTTCATTCGCATGTCCCGATCACTTAAGAAAGGTCCCTACGTGGACGCCAAGCTATTGAAGAAAATAGCAGACAAGAAGCCGAGCTCTGCCGGCGTCGTAAAGACGTGGGCGCGCAACAGCCAAATTGCCCCTGAATTTGTCGGGTTTACTTTTGGCGTTCATAACGGCAAGACACACGTTGATGTCCTTGTTACTGAGGATATGGTGGGACATCGTCTTGGAGAGTTCTCGCCAACCAAGAAGTTCATCCGTCACGGAGGAAAGATGCAGAAGGAGCTTGAGCAGAAGCGCAAGGAGGCTGAAATTACCGCCGCTAAAGCTGCTAAGGCCGCTCCTGCTGCAAAGAAGAAATAATATATGAAAGCAGAACTCGCCAGCCACAACCAACCACCTCGTAAGGTCCGTCTTGTAACGGAGATGGTGAAAGGCAAATCAGTTGCGCAGGCTGAGGCTGCGCTTGCGTTTCTTCCAAAGCGCGCCGCACTTCCTATTTTGAAGTTGATTCAGTCAGCAGTCGCAAACGCCAAAGCAAAAGGTGAGGATCCTGCAAACCTCAAGATCGCAAACATTGAGGTAAACAGTGCCGGTATGACCGTGCGCTACATGCCCCGCGCTATGGGTCGTGCCGCTCCCATTCGCCGCCGTAAGTCTAATGTGAAAGTGACGCTCGCTTCTTCGTAATTTTATGACACACACCGTACATCCATACGCACACCGACTTGGCATTATTCGCGATTGGCGAAGTCGCTGGTTCGCTGCTGATAAGAAGACCTTCCGCGAGAATATCGTTGTTGATGAGACGATTCGCGCATACCTTAAGAAGCGCTTGAAGGGCATGCACGTATCTGAGGTTGAGATTGAGCGCACACAGAATGAAGTTCGCGTCATTGTGCACACCGCGCGTCCTGGTCTTGTTATCGGTCGCTCAGGAGAGAACGCAACTAAGCTTCGCACCGAGCTCGGCAAAGCAGTACGCAAAGTAGCGCCACTTCATAACCGCAAAGTGATGTTGGACATCATGGAGATCCGCCAGCCAGAAACCAGTGCAGCGGTTGTTGCACAGATGGTTGCCGAAGGACTTGAGAAGCGCATGCCGTTTCGTCGTGTGTTGAAGTCAACGATTGAAAAGGTGATGGCGACTCGTGACGTGATCGGTGTTCGTATCGTACTCTCCGGTCGCCTTGGTGGTGCTGACATGAGCCGAACGGAGCAGTTGAAGAAGGGACGTATTCCTCTTCAGACCTTCCGTGCAAACATTGACTACACCCAGTACGAGGCAAAGCTTCCCTACGGTGTGATCGGTATCAAAGTATGGATCTACCTTGGTGATACCTTTACGGATCGCGAGGCTCGCCCAACTTCCAAATAAATATGTTGTTTCCAAAGAAAGTAAAACACCGCAAGTGGCAGACCGGACGAAAGTCCCCTGAGAAACTTGCACGTCCCGATACTCGCGGTACCACCGTTGCGTTTGGAAGCTATGGTCTTAAGGCCACCACTTCACACCGCATCACGAGTAACCAGATTGAGGCTGCTCGTAAGGTGCTTACCCGCGTAACCGGAAAGGGAGGCAAGATGTGGATCCGCATCTTCCCTGATCGCCCAGTGACCGCAAAGCCTGCTGAAGTGGGTATGGGTAAGGGTAAGGGAGATCCCAAGCACTTCGTGTTTGAAGTTCGTCCAGGACGCGTCATGTTTGAGATTGACGGAGTTGAGGACGCAAAGGCACGTGACGCGCTACGCCGCGCGGGAGCCAAGCTTCCGGTAAAAGTAACGGTAGTAACTCGCTAAACTGGTATGGCTAAGAAAATGATTCTCACCGACAAGAAGGACGAAGAGCTACGCGAGTTGCTTACCAAGAGCCGTGAAGAGCTTCGCGACATTCGCTTTGCTGCAACCGGTTCTCGCACCAAAGACACAAGCGCACACAAGAACACCAAGAAGACTGTTTCTCGCCTTATGACCGAGCTTGGTGCTCGCAAGAACGCAGCCGACGCATAAAACATTTATGGAAAACAAAACACCAAAACCCCAGAGCTACCGTGGCGTTGTCGTAAAGACCGCTATGAAAGACACGGCAACCGTCGCGGTGTCTCGCTACGTCAAACACCCAAAGTACCAGAAGTACCAGGTGCGCACCCAGAAGTTCTTGGTGCATGACGAAGGCAATACCGCGCAAGTTGGAGACGAGGTCACCATCGTTGCGTGCCGTCCCATCTCAAAGATGAAGACGTTCACCCTAGCTAAATAAGTATGGTACAGCCACAAACAATCGTCACCGTTGCAGATAACTCAGGCGCAAAAGTAGCGCGCGTGTTCAAAGTACTCGGTGGATCAAAGCGACGCTATGCGGAGATTGGTGATGTGGTGGTGGTATCCATTCAAACAGCAGAGCCCCGCAAGGCGGTAAAGAAGAAGGATATCTATAAGGCAGTGGTTGTTCGTCAGCGAAAGCCATTCCGTCGTGCAAACGGTTCCTACGTTCGCTTTGATGACAACGCCATTGTCCTCATTGAGAAGCAGGGTAAGGAGATGGGTCCTAAAGGAAACCGCGTGTTCGGTCCTGTGCCTCGCGACTTGGTTGATCGTGGATGGCAGAACATTGCGTCAATCGCCCCTGAGGTCGTCTAACCTATTTGCGTATGAAAATGAAACTTAAGAAAGGCGACAGCATTGTAGTGGTATCCGGCAAGGATAAGGGTAAGACCGGGACTATTGAACTCGTACTTCCTGAGACCAATCAGGTAGTGATTGATGGTGTGGGTATGATCAAGCGCCATATGAAGAAAACAGGTGCTAAGCAGTCAGGTCGCATTGTTGAGCGTCCTCGTCCTATCAACGCATCAAACGTGATGTTGGTTGATCCAGGAACCAAGAAGCCAACACGCATCGGACGTAAGCTCGTTGATGGCAAGATTGTTCGCGTGGCTAAGAAGAGTGGCACCACACTTAAGTAAATTCGTATGATGCTTTCAAAACAAAAAGAACAGAGTGCATTTGAGACCTTCTCTAAGGAGTATGGGTACAAGAACACCATGCAGGCACCACGCGTGCTTAAGGTGGTTGTGTCTTCTGGTGTGGGTAAGCTTGATAAGAACAAGATGAAGGTCGTTGAAGACCGCCTTGCTCGTATTACCGGACAGAAGCCTTCAGCCCGTGCTGCTCGCCAGTCAATTGCAAGCTTCAAGCTTCGTGAGGGCGAGATTGTTGGGTACCAGGTCACCCTTCGTGGTGCACGTATGTGGGACTTCCTTGATAAGTTGATCCACATCGCGCTTCCTCGTACGCGTGACTTCCGTGGACTTAACGCAACCGCTATTGATGAGATGGGTAACATGACTATCGGTATCAAGGAGCACTCCATCTTCCCTGAAGCGTCCGAAGAGGACCTCAAGGACGTGTTTGGCCTTGCAATCACCATTGTGACCACCGCAGGCTCAAAGAAGGAGGCAGAGGCTTTCTTCCGCCACCTTGGTGTGCCGCTTAAGGCAGCTGCGTAAGAAGGATATTTGAAAAACAGCCCGTATAGACGGGCTGTTTTTCTGTTTACAGTTTTAAGTGTGAGTGGTATAGTTTTGGTACGTTGGTCTTTTTGTAACCCATTTCTTTGGAGGGTCTATACCATGAATCAAGTAGCCGTATCGCGGCCCGGTTCTGAGTGGTTTGAGCCGATTGGCTCGGACATCACTATCCTGGGCCAAGAGCCTGGGGAGGTGATCAAGAACGAGGCGCTCATCGCAGATCTCAAAGCGCTCTCACCATCGCTCCGCACCTTCTACTGGCGCGGGGAAACGAACAACTCGCCGCCGGCGCGCGCCCGGTTCTACCGGCTCCTGAGCCCGCTTGGGAACATAGGGGTGGAGAGCGCCTTGTTTACCCGCTCCACGATTCCGCCGAGTCTTCATCACTTGAAGATCCTGCTCATGAACCGCAACGGTGCGCTTCCGAGCGTGCTCTTGCAGGAGCAGAAGGTGAACGGGGTCATCGCTGCGAAACACCAGCCGCAACGCGTTGAGCTCATCTTTGACGAGAACGGCGCGATCAAGGAAATCGGGCGTCGCTACGGCGAACCTGATATCTGGCCCGAAGGCTCAATCTTTCTCACCTTCCGCACTCTGTGCTAGGAAGGTGGGGACCCCCGGCAGCACCTACGCTGCCGGGGGTTTCTTCATATATTTGACAGCCTATATGCATGCTGATAGAGTG
>CAYRRU010000040.1:0-4257 GCA_964426785.1 uncultured Candidatus Saccharibacteria bacterium
CTGGATGATTGGCCTTCATGTATGCCGTCTGGTACGCAACTTTGCCGTAGCTTGCGGCGTGTGCTTTGTTGAATCCGTAGGCGGCAAAGGGTTCAATCAATTTCCAAAGCTTCTCGGCATGCGCACGCGAGAGCTTCCCGTGCTCCATGAATCCCTGCAGAAGCTTTTCCTTCTGTGCCTCCATTTCTGCAGGAATCTTCTTCCCCATAGCTTTACGAAGCGTGTCTGCTTCAAGCCATGAGTACCCGCCAAGCGTAATGGCGGTCAGGAGAACGTCGTCCTGATACACCAGAAGTCCGTAGGACGCATCAAGGTATTCCTTCATACGTTCATCCAGGTAGTGAATGAGACGAGGATTGTGTTTGCGCTCAATGTACTGAGGAATCGTTTCCATTGGTCCTGGACGATAGAGCGCCACCATCGCGTTGATGTCGTTGATGGTAGTGGGACGTAGTTCTTTGAGATAGCGCGTCATACCCGAACCGTTCAACTGGAATGTGCCTTCTGTTTCGCCACGCGCGAGCATCGCAAACGTCGCCGGATCATCAACGGGAACATTTTCAATATCAATCCAGCGGTCACGCGTCACACGCACCCGCTCCACGGCGTCTGCAAGTATGGAAAGGTTTTTGATACCCAGGAAGTCAAACTTCAAAAGACCTGCATCCTCAATTGCGTGCATGTCGTACTGCGTAATCAACTTGCCGGTTTTTGGATCAGTCTGAAGTGCCGTCCACTCGGTAAGGGGAGTTGGTGCAATCACGACGCCAGCTGCGTGTACCCCGGTGTGACGCGCCGAGCCTTCAATACGTTTAGCAAGGTCAATCACCTCACGCACGTCGTCATCCTCGTCATAGAGTTTTTTCAAATCGTCTTCAAGTTCAAGCGCGCGGCCAATAGTCATGGGAAAACCCTGAGACCCGAGTGGAATAAGTTTGGCGATACGATCACCAACACCATAGGCGTGTCCGAGCGCTCGTGCGATATCGCGCACTGCAGCGCGCGCCATCATGGTTCCAAACGTTCCAATCTGCGCAACCTTATCTTCACCATACTTGCGCTTTGCATACTGAATAACTTCGTCACGACGATTGTCGGCGAAGTCCATATCAATATCAGGAGCTTTGGGGCGTTCAGGGTTGAGGAATCGTTCAAAGGGAAGTTTATACAGAATCGGATCAACGTTCGTAATACCCGTGAGGTATGAGACAAGAGATCCTGCAGCGGAACCTCGGGTGGTGGTCAATATCCCTTCGCTCTTTGCAAAATCAAGAAGGTCCGACACCACCAGGAAGTACGGCGCAAAGCCTTTAGAGATGATGACCTCCAGTTCATATTCAATACGCGTGCGTAGTTCTGGGGTGTCCTCAAGACCGCGTGCGGTAATACCGGCATAGGTTTTGTCGCGCAATACGCTCTCGTGTGTGCTCCCTTCGGGCACTTTAAAATCGGGGAACACCCAGCTCCCCAGTTCAAAGGCAACCGTACAACGCTTTGCAATCTCTCCTGAGCGAAACACCGCGTCTTCCGGAAACCATTCCAGCATCTGCTTTTCAGTGACGAACGAGAAGTCTTCGTCTTCGTTTTGACCACGAGCCCCGTGCTTAATACGACGCAATACTTCCGTCGCTTCGCGATCATCAGGCTTTAGGTAGTAGACGTCGTGTTGAGCGACGACAGGAACTCCTGAAGTTTTTGAAAGTTCCACAAGCGCTTCCATGCGCTTCTCGTGCCCCGCGACTTTTGGGTGATGGGTGATCTCAAGAAAGACGTTGTCCTTTCCAAAGAGTGATACGTATTCTTCAAGTACGGCAGCCGCAGCATTTTTGTCTCCTGCACCAAGCAAACGAACGGGTGCTCCTGCAAACGAGGGAACAAGTGCGATGAGGCCTTCGTGGTGATCTTTCAAGAGTTCCATGTCCATGCGCGGACGCTCAGAAAATCCTTCGGTAAAAGATTTAGTAACGAGATAGAGGAGGTTTTTGTATCCCTCCATATTCTCTGCAAGCAGGACAAGGCGAGTCGTCTTTTCGTTTGGATCATGTTCAAATCGCGAGTTCGCTGCAAGATACGCGTCAACACCAAAGACGGGCTTGATACCTTTCTTCACCGCCTCCTTATAGAAGTGAATGGCGCCGTGAATGTTTCCGCTGTCGGTGAGGGCAAGAGCCCCCATATCAGCATCCTTTGCTGCTTTAACGAGTTCAGGAATCTTCGGCAGTGCCGAAAGGAAGGAATAGTGGCTATGGGTGTGTAGATGCACGAAGCGACTCATTAACCTCAGAATACCAGAGACGGTCCTGGTATGCTTTCCCCTATGGAATACGTCCTTGGTGTGGATGAAGCAGGGCGAGGACCACTCGCAGGGCCTCTTGCCGTTGGTCTCGTGTGCGCACCTTGCGACCTTGATCTTATTGCGCTCTTCCCAGGACTTAATGACTCCAAAGCACTTACTGAAAAGAAGCGAGAAGCTATCTTTGCTCAACTGGAAGCGCACACAGAGATTGCATATCGCGTGGAGTGGGTGAGTGCGCAGGAGATAGATACTGATGGTCTCACCAGCACGGTGCGTGACGCGATTGCTCGTGGGGTGCGTGCACTACCTGAGCGTGGGAAAGTATTTCTTGATGGGCTCCTTTCGGCACCACCTGAGTTTGAGCAGGAAACAATTGAAGGAGGGGACGCCACCATTCCTTCTATTATGCTGGCGTCTGTTGTGGCGAAAGTACTGCGGGATCGGCATATGGTGGAGCTGGCGAGCCAGTATCCGGCGTATGGGTTTGAAAAGCACAAAGGGTACGGGACCAAAGCGCACTACGAAGCGCTCACGCTCTATGGCGCCACTCCCGAGCACCGGGAGCTCTTCCTGCGGAAGTTCAATCAGAGGAAAACGAGCGTTTAGGCCCACACCTTCCGTTTTTTAGGGCCCCGTGGTATGGTTGCCTCCATGTCAGTACGAATGCGACACACCAGTTCCCATACTAAAAACCGCCGTAGCCACCACGCGCTTACGGCGAATGCGATCGTGAAGGATAAAGAATCCGGCGCGCTTCGCTTGCCACACCGTCTTGATGAGACGACCGGCATGTATCGTGGAAAACTTATCGTTCCCGAACGAAAGAAAGCTATTAAGAAAGAAGAGAAGCGACGTGAGCGTAACGAAGGAAAGAAGGAGGATGCACTCAACGTAAGCATGGGACACAAAGAACCTGCACACGTTGAAGAAGCGAAGTCAGACAACAAGGGTGTTCTCGGTCGCATGACCAAAGGACGCGCGACATCTCGCAACGCAACCGGTTCCTAAGACTCACCTGTGCGTATACACAACACCGCGCTCTTGCGCGGTGTTGCTTGTTACTGCTACTCTAACTGATAGTTCTTTCTATATATGGCAAATCGGCATCTCGCCCGCTCCGTTGTTCTACAAACACTCTTTGAGTGGGATACTGCACACGTACCTGTTGCAGACGTGAACGCTATTCTTTTGCGTAACGTGAATGAGTTTGGTGGAGACGAGACCGACAAGCCGTTTATGGAACAACTCCTTACGGGTGTGCTCGCAAAACAACCCGACCTTGACCTCGTTATCACCAAGGCCGCTCCTGATTGGCCACTAGATCGTATTGCACCTGTTGACCGCAACATACTTCGCATTGGTCTTTTTGAGTTGTTGTTTGCCGATCGCACGCAAGTTCCGGCTAAGGTAGCAATAAACGAAGCTATTGAGCTTGCGAAGATTTTTGGTGGAGACTCGTCAGGACGCTTCATTAACGGCGTGCTCGGTGCCGTATACAAAGAGATGGGTGAGCCGGGTAAAGAGGAGACCGGCAAGAAAGATAAGGTGAAGAGGGAAGCACTTCCGGTTGAGCAATTGGGTGGAGCTATTGTGTACGCGGAACACGAGGGACAATATTTCCTCGCGCTCGTGCATGACGTATTTGGACACTGGACGCTCTCCAAAGGACGCCTACTTGAAGGAGAAGATATTGCACAAGGAACGGTGCGCAAGATAAAGGAAGAGATCGGCCTTGATATTGAAATAGAAAAGAAGGTTGGAGAGAACGAATACGTAGCATCGCACCCCGAGCGCGGGAAGTTCCGCAAACACGTGACCTACTTCCTAGCGAAGAGTAACTTTGAACCAGTGAAGCTTGCGGAAGGTAAGGGGGGTCTAGACGATGTGCGGTGGTTCCGTTTGACCGACATCCTAGATCTTAATTTCTATGACGATATGTTGCCGATTGTGACGGCAGGAGT
>CAYRRU010000041.1:0-4118 GCA_964426785.1 uncultured Candidatus Saccharibacteria bacterium
AATCCTTTTGTTTCTTCCAGGTGCTCGGCAAGTCTCGTGAACGTTGCGAAGTAGTCATCATAGAAGCGATGTGCCTCTGCGGTCGTAGTTCCAAGCTGGGCTTTAAGTGCGTTCACGCCCATGCCGTAGAGAATGCCAAAGTTAATGATCTTTGCGCGCCTGCGCATTTCACGATCAACTGCGCTACTCTCAACCTTAAACACGGCCGCAGCAACTTCTTGATGTACATCTCTTCCTGACTTAAATATTTCAATGAGTTTTTCGTCGCCGGAGAGAATCGCTGCAATGCGTAGCTCAATTTGCGAGTAATCAAGTGCAACCAAGACAGAGCCCTTTGGTGCGATGAATGCGTTGCGAATGAGTCTCCCGCGTTCAGTGCGTATAGGAATGTTCTGAAGATTGGGGTTAATGCTCGCCATGCGTCCGGTTGTGGTGCCGGTCTGCACAAACTCAGTGTGCAGTCTGCCCTCTCCATCAAGAAGTGGTGGAATGCTCTCTACGTAGGTTGAGAGTAGCTTCTGGAGCTGGCGATACTCAAGCACATCATCAATGATGGGGTGCAGGTCACGAATCTTCTCGAGCTCAGATTCCTTGGTTGAACGCTGTCCTGTTGATGTTTTCTTCTGTCCTTTTGCTTGTAGTTGCAGGTCATCAAACAATACGTCCCCCAATTGTTTTGGTGAGCTTACATTAAACTCCTTCCCCGCGATCTCGTGTATGCGCTTTTCAATGACCGTGAGTTCGCCTCGATACCGCTCACGCAGAGCCTCCAACATATCTTTATCAACGAGTACTCCCCACGCTTCAGCGCGGCGAAGAACCGGAATAAGCGGACGCTCAATCTGCTCATAGACTTCCTCAAGTCGCCCCTCCTGTTTGATGCGCTTAGAAAGTTCCTCGTGTGCGTCTTTGAACGTTTCCTTCTTAGTGTACGCAAGCACGTCTTCAAGGGTGGGGTTGGTGAAGTCCGACGCCAAAAGCCACAACATCACTTGTGCTTCGTTGAGGAGTTCTTTAGGAACGTCCTCCCGAACTATCTCCTCTTCTTCCGGTTCCTCAGTCTCGCTTGCAAGCACGCTGCGCACACGAGCACGGAGTGACCTAAAACCAAGCTCGTCAAATAGCGAAATGATCTTGGGGAGTGATATGTGATCTTCCCGCACTGTGTCTTTGAGTGAGAACGCAATAGGTGCGTCGGTTCTGATGGTGGCGAGCATCTTTGAAAATTCCGCATCCTCTTCGTGTACCTTAAGAAGATTAAGTATGCGTGGCTTCACCCCTTTTGCGAGCACCAGGTCTTCGTCTTTCTTTATTGCCTGATAGATATCCTCTATGGTGCCGAATGTGGTGATGAGTTCTGTTGCGGTCTTCTCACCAATGCCTGGAATACCGATGATGTTGTCGGATGGGTCACCACGCAACCCCTTGTAGTCTGGGATGAGTGCGGGATCAAAACCAAATCGCTCACGTACTGCCTTCTCGTCATACATGATGGTGTCGTTGATGCCCTTCTTGAGCGTGTACACCTTGACCCGGTTCTCATCCACCAGCTGCAAGGTGTCCATATCGCCTGAGGCAATCACCACCTCAAGATCAGGTTTATCCTTTAGCTCCTCAGCAATGGTTCCTAGAATATCGTCTGCCTCAAACCCCTCCCGCTCATATATAGGAATGCAGAATGCCTCAAACACACGTCGTGACGAGATAATTTGGGAGACCAGCGCATCATCACTCTTCTGTCTGGTTGATTTGTATCCTTCGTATGCTTCGTGTCGGACCGTTGGTTTGGGCAAGTCGTAACACGCAGCAATATAGTCAGGAGAAAGATCCTGCATGATTTTAAGAAGCATGGCTGAAAGCCCATAGAGAGCGCCGGTGGGACTGCCGTCGGGGGCCTGAAAATCTGGGAGTGCGTGGTATGCGCGATGAATGATTGCGTGTGCGTCCAGAAGTACGAGTCGTTCTCGTTTTGTTTTAGACATACGAAATGGTGCGTGTTGTTTCTGAAACAACACGCAGGGTTATGGTGTGGTCTGCGTGCGGTAACCCACCCACTACCTGTTCAGGCCACTCAAGAAGCACGAGGTTACTCGCGTCTTGCATAACTTCATCAAAACCGAGGGCACGAAGGTCCTCCCCTCCTTGTAGACGGTATGCATCAATGTGTACGAGTCGCTTAAACGCGCTCCCGTTGAGTGCATATATTTTCATAAGCACGAACGTCGGACTCGTGACTGAAGTCTCAACCCCAAGTTCGCGCGCGATAGCTTGGGTGAAGCTCGTCTTTCCAGCACCCAACTCTCCTGAAAGTGTGACCAGTGTAGCTCCCGCAGTCTTTGGCGTTAGGCTCTGCACAAACTCTTTCGCCTCACCTGAAAGTGCGGACAGGGACGGGATCTCTTTCTCCATGAATCTATTGTACCAATTCGGGGCCCGGGGCGTTATCATGACCATATGTCCACCCACTTTGATACCAATGCTGAGGACGAAAAGCTGAAAGGCATCTACGCCGTTGAGGAAGAGGACCTCGCACGCGTATTAGCCGAGAAGTATCGTCTTCCGTATGTTGATATCACCCTCTACCCCATCAACATGGACGCGCTTCGTCTTGTTCCTGAAGCGGATGCTCGTGCAGCTGAGGCCATTATGTTTGATAAGAATGGTAAGCACGTATTGCTTGCGCTTCGTTCTCCTGAAAACGAAGCAGTGAACAAACTCATGCATGATCTTGAGCTTCGGGGATTTATTGTTGAGCGCCACCTTGCAAGTGCGCGCGGACTTGAACGTGCGTTTGAGAGATACAAGGATCTTTCTCTTGCCGCCCAAAGCGAGCGAGGTGTGTTTGATATTGAGGGGGAGGAACTCACTACCCTTTCTAAACAATTGGATAACGTGCCGGCTCTGCGCATGTTCCTTACGGACGCCGTGAATCCTTCGCACCGTGCACAAACATCAAAGCTCCTTGAGGGGATCCTTGCTTCTGCGCTTGCAATGAAGGCATCTGACATCCATGTGGAGCCAGAAGAAACGACGATTCGTCTGCGCTTCCGGTTGGACGGACTTTTGACCGACATCTTTTATTTTGATGCGCATGGATACAAACTCCTCAACTCACGTATCAAGTTGCTCTCGGGCTTAAAGCTCAACGTTGCGAACCGTGCACAAGACGGACGCTTTAGTGTGGCAGTGAACGGAAAAGAGATTGAGGTTCGTACCTCTCTTATTCCAGGCAACTACGGGGAGAACGTCGTGCTGCGTATTCTGGACCCGTCAGGCATTGAGCGCACCTTCGCGCAGATGGGCATTAACGAAAAACTCTACACGCGCCTGCAGAAGGAAATCCGCCGCCCGAACGGCCTCCTGCTTACCACCGGTCCAACCGGTTCAGGAAAGACAACAACGCTCTATGCGTTCCTTCGCGATATTCACAAACCTGATGTGAAGATCATTACGATTGAAGACCCGATTGAATACCACCTTCCCGGTATTGTGCAGACACAGGTAGACGGACGCGAGTATACGTTTGCGTCAGGGCTCCGTTCCGTTCTTCGTCAGGATCCAGACGTAATTATGGTGGGAGAAATTCGTGATGGCGAAGTCGCTGAGACCGCTATCCAAGCGGCACTCACCGGACACTTTGTGTTCTCTACCCTTCACACCAATAACGCAGCTGGCGCCTTCCCACGCCTCATGGATCTTGGGGTTGATTCAAAGACTATTCCTTCGGCGGTCACCGTAGCAATGGCGCAACGTTTGGTGCGCACACTTGATCCTGCAACACGCATTAAGCGCGCGACGACCGAAGAAGAGAAAGCAACCATTGCCCGCATCTTCTCAACGCTCACTGACCCCTCCCTCATGCCCGCAAGCTACGACGAAGTGTGGGCTCCCGCTCCACGCAGTTCTGACGAAACGGGCTACAAGGGACGCACTGGTGTGCACGAGGCAATATTTATGGACGACCAGCTTGCTGACCTTCTGCGCATGGGTCCGTCTTCAGCTGAGATTGAGAAAGAGACACGTAGACAAGGCTACCTCACCATGGCACAAGACGGTGTGCTCAAAGCACTCTCGGGTGTTACCTCACTTGATGAGGTGTTTAAGGTGGTGGATGTGCC
>CAYRRU010000042.1:0-4113 GCA_964426785.1 uncultured Candidatus Saccharibacteria bacterium
GAGAGAGGGCGAGCACTGGCACTTCAAGCTCACGAGCCAACTGTTTTAGAGAGCGTGAGATCTCGGTCACTTGTTGCACCATAGAGTCTGATGCTTTGGTTGTGGTTGGGGCCATGAGCTGGAGGTAGTCAACGACAATGAGTCCAATACCATGCTCACGCTTCAAACGACGCGCAACCGCACGCATGGCAAGAATGTTGTTTGCCGGCTTATCGTCAATAAAGATAGGGGCTTTAGACAGGTTCTCTAGAGCGTCTCTGATGCGACCAAAGTCAGCTTCGTCACGCACACCACCGGTGCGTAGTTTCCATGAGTTCACATACGACTCAGCTGCGAGCATACGATCAATCAACTGCTCAGAGCTCATTTCAAGCGAGAAGATACCAACAGGCGTGCCGTGCCTAACCGCGGTGTTGCGGGCAATATCAAGTGCAAGGGATGTCTTACCCATAGAAGGGCGAGCCGCAAGAATGACCAAGTCCGAAGGATGGAGTCCCGACAGCAAGTTATCAAGATCAGGGAATCCCGTAGGTGCTCCACGGATACTACCGTCTTGTTTGGAAAGTGCTTCAATACGCTCCCACGCACCATCAATCTTATCTTTGATAGCAACAAACTTATGCGACGCAGATTTATCTCCAATGCCGTATATAAGTTTCTCTGCCTGATCAAGTACGCTTGCGGTATCTTGACCGTCGTCGTATGCCTTCTCATTAATCTCGTACGCCGCATCAATGAGTGCACGCATCACGTACTTACGAGAAACGAGCTCTGCGTAGTGCGCGTAGTTACCTGGCGAAGGAGACGCAGACACGAGTTCTGCAATGTATGCACGACCACCAACACGCTCCAGTTGACCTTTGTTGGTGAGTCGCTCTGAAAGGGAGAGAATATCAATCGGCTCACCACGCTCCGACAACTCACGCATGGTTTCAAAAATCGCCCGATGCTTCTCTGCATAAAATGATTCACTACGCACAATGTCACCAACGTCGTGAATGACGTCAGGCTTGAGTAACAGGGACCCAAGGAGTGCACGTTCAGAGTCTAAGCTCTGTGGAGGGATGCGCTGGGTGGGGTCGGCCATGAGACCCCATTGTATCAGCGGGCACCCGGACTAAGAAGGGTCCCCGAAGGCCCGTCGTCCACACGATATCCCCGTTCCTCTAAGTGGATACGAATACGGTCGGCGTCAATGAAGTTCTTGGCCTTGCGAGCGCTGTCTCGATCAATAACGAGCGTTTGTATGTCCTCTGGAAGCTCGGTAAGGGCATAGGGGCGGGTGCGAACGGGGGGATGGGTAAGGGAGAGTCCGAGAATAGGATCTGCGGCCTGTATGACGCCCCACACCTCTTTTGCGGAAAGCGCGTCATCCTTGAGGCACTCCCATAGAAAAGCGAGTGCTTGAGGAGTTGAAATGTCCTCACGCAGTATCGCCACAATACGTCGGGATGCGTCGGAAGACTGACATACGCCCTTGGCGTCGTCACGTATCTCCTCCGACATCTTCCAGAGGCGAAGGAGTGCTTCCTGAGAAGCTATAAGTGCGTCCCAGGAGAAGGAAAGAGAAGTGCGATAGTGTGCTTGCAGGAAGAAGTAGCGAAGCGCGAGTGGATGAATGTCACGACTAATGATGTCACTCAGATACACATCGTTATTGAGCGACTTTGAAATCTTGTCTCCTCCCACCGAAAGAAACGCATTGTGTATCCAATAGCGGGCAAGGGGTTTATCGTTTGCCGACTCTGACTGCGCGATCTCGTTGTTGTGGTGTACGCGCACGTGATCAATACCGCCGGTATGAATATCAATCGTGTCACCAAGGAGAGCTTTGATCATCGCCGAACACTCAATGTGCCAGCCAGGATTTCCAAAACCCCATGGCGAGTCCCATTGCTGAAGGTCCTGTGGCTTCGCACGCCGCCACAGCGCAAAGTCGCCCGGGTTACGCTTCTCTTCGTTTGTTTTAATCCGGCCTTGGGACGCAAGTGTCGCACGGCTGAGCAAGGTCTCTGCGGTCCCATCTTTTATAACTTCCTCGGGGAGCCCTAACTTTCCATAGTTAGGAAAAGTACTGATATCAAAATAGAGACCGTCCTTGATGCGATACGTGTGCCCACGCTCTTCAAGTATTTTATTCATCGCGATCTGCTCTGCTATGTATTCCGTTGCTTTAGGGAAGAGAATGTTTTCGGTATCCAGATTGAGCTTCTGAATATCTTCAATGAAAAGTCCCGCGTATCGTGACGCAATATCTTCAGGGCGTAGCTTCTCGCGTGTTGCACCTACGGCCATCTTGTCTTCTCCTTCTTCGGCGTCGCCAACCAAGTGTCCAACATCGGTGATGTTAATGACGCGGCGTACATGAAGACCAGACTCTAGAAGAGTACGGGCGATAAGGTCAGAGAAGACATAGGAGCGGAGGTTTCCAATGTGTGCAGGGCCATACACGGTTGGTCCACATGAATACATATGCACCACTCCCGTTTTGAGTGGTGCAAAACTCTCACGCTTTCCTGAGAGCGTGTTGGTGAAATAAATGGGGGCGAGGTTGGGAGCCTCCTTTTTAGACGTAAATGGCCACATGCACACACGATACCATCTCTAAAGCCACCGTTTAAGGCGGAAGAAGAGGTATACCAACGAGGAACAGACGATCATAAAGAGGAGAATAAATATGAAACCAAACGGATGATGCACAATCGGCAAGAACGTTGGTTCAATGTTCATACCAAAAATGCTTGCCAAAAGTACGGGCGGGAATGTGATAAACGTCATCATGGTGAGCGTTTTCATCACCTCGTTCTGTGTGGCGTTGAGAAGCGAGTCGTTGGTCTGTCGTAGTTCAAATGCAACGGCCTTATAGGACGACACCAGTGCGGCAACGTGGTTACGCTGAGCTCCTATGTGTGCGGCAATAGGCTTAAAGGCTTTACCAAAGAATGCAGGAGCCTCAAGCTCGCTCAAGAATATGTCTAGTGACTCCTCGTGACGATGGAGTGCCGTATCAAAACGAAGGAGAATACGGTTTGCTTCTGAGATACTCTTCAGTGATTCACGCTCGCGTCCTGAGAAGATATCGCGCTCAATACGCTCCAACATGCTTGCGATGTGTTCTGACTCTTGGCGAATGGCGCCATAGAGCCTACGCATCACACGTTCAAGTAAAAGACTGGTATTCGTCTCGTGGGACGAGATACCGATAAGTTCCTCAGCTTCAAAGACTTTATGGAGGTTGTGAATAGATTCAATAACCTCGTAGCGTGCGGTAATGAGGAAGTTCTTTCCCACAATGAAATCAATCTCTTGGTTACGAGCACCCCCGGCAGCGTCTGCTGTGGGGAAGTGCAGGATCATGTACACATACGTGGGGAACGTAACCACAATGGGATAGGGAGTCGGACTGATAATCTCTTCTTCAATACGCGCATCAATAGAGAACTCACTCATGATCTCCTGCAGTTCGTCTGCTGTTGGAGATTCCATATCTACCCACGTGACTTTCCCACGGGCATGTCGAGTGATCATATGCAAAAAGTATAACAGTCGCGTGTCGTGTTCGTGCGTGTGTGCACAGGTGCGTGATACACTTTCAGTCATGGATGACGAACAGGGTGGTGCACGCTTCGGTCGGACCGCAAAACTTGCGGCCTCTTTTGCACTCGTACTCGTCATAGGATTTGCGGGAGGCATTGCCGTTGGCGCATCAAGTTCCTCACGTGTCTTCTCGGCACTCTCCCTCTTTGATGGACTCTCTGCAACACCGGACCAATCGGTTGACCTTGGTGACTTTTGGAAAGCATGGAATGTCCTCAACGAACGATTCGTAGACGCACACGCCTCAAGCACGAAGCCAACAGGACAGGAGCGCATCTGGGGCGCTATTCAGGGCCTTGCGGGCGCCTATGGCGACCCATATACCGTGTTTATGCCACCTGAGGAGGCAAAACTCTTCCATGACGACATTGCGGGCAACTTTGAGGGAGTTGGCATGGAACTTGGAAGTGGGGTTGGTGGGGTGCTTACGGTTATCGCGCCCCTTAAGGGCACGCCCGCAGACCAGGCGGGGATTTTGACGGGAGACGAGATTATTGCGATTGATGATCGCCCTAC
>CAYRRU010000043.1:0-2869 GCA_964426785.1 uncultured Candidatus Saccharibacteria bacterium
GTGCGTAGAGGGCTTGTGTCCCGTTTGGATGCTTCACGACCCCATACTCTCCGTATCCACCGTTATACCCACTATTCTTCGCAACGATAACCGTTCCTGCTGCTGCAGCATAAATAGGCGTTCCTGATGGGGCACCAATATCAACACCATTGTTTCCATGAAGTCCCTGGGTGAGGCGGCCACCAGGAAGTGGGTTGCCGAAGTATCCTGAAATTGCGGGAAGTGCGCGGGCAGCTCCTCCTGACGCTTTCTTTGCCGCTGGCTTCTTTGGAGTAGCAGTCTTTGGTAGCTCGCCACCTGGGATAATGAGTACTGTTCCTTCAGTAAGGCCAGCACCTGCGCTAATACCATTATAGGAAGCGATATCATCTACCTCGCCAGAGTATTTCTTTGCAATCCCTGCAAGGGTGTCTCCGGATTTCACTTTATATTGGACGCCTGAAACTGGAAGGATAATGAGATCCATTCCTGGTTTGATGAGTTTGGCGTCAGAGAGATTGTTTGCCCACAGGACCGTATTCATGGAGACGCCGTGGGAAGAAGCGATCTCAGAGAGCGAGTCGCCCTCTTTCACGGTATAGGTAGCAATAGCGCCCTTTCTAGGGCGATTCTCTGCATATACAGCACTACCACCAGGACCTGTGTTAGCCATAAGCGCTGTCCCCTCGGTTGTTGCAATATCGGCACCACCTTTGCCTGGATTTGGATCAGGATTAACCGCACCATCAAGCAAATCAAGCTCCGCGTCATGAATAACAGGGGAAGAGCCCTCGTCCGCATACGTTACGAAAAAAGGCCAGAAAGCATCTACACGAGATGCCATGGAGAGGAAAATAACGCCAGTTGCGGTTAGGGCAACGGTGACGAAACTAAAAACCCAGTATGCGTTCCGATGACCTGGTGTTGGTGTTTGCTCGGAAGGTTTATGTGGATGCAAAATAGCGTAGGAAGGGATATTCAGAGCTTCTTTCGTGTACAAAATATGGCGTACCTAAGCCATATTCTTTCATTCAGACATATCAGGCGACTAGGGAAGTATACCCTCTAAAAAGGGTGGGTCAACGCTTGACATGAAGAACTGTTGAAAGCGTATTAGGACCCATTTTGTGGGTTTGGAAAGGATTCATTTCTCCTTCACTAGGGGGATATCGCAATAGAACGGTATAGTGTGTGTCGTGACTTACCTTGATGGACTCAACGAGAAGCAAAAAGAGGCAGTTCTCGCCATTAATGGTCCTATTTCCGTGCTTGCAGGAGCTGGTTCGGGCAAAACCAGAGTCCTCACCACTCGCATATACCACCTCATTCGTGAGGGAGTGCTTCCCGAGAACATTCTTGCGGTGACGTTCACCAACAAAGCAGCCCGCGAAATGAAAGAGCGACTACGCCAGCGTCTTGAGGGGGAGGGTATGCCCTTTGTCGCTACGTTCCATGGACTTGGAAGGGAGTTGTTGGAAGCGTATGGAAGAGCCATGGATATTCCACGCTACTTCACCATCTTTGATCGTGATGATTCTGAGCGCGCAATAAAGGAAGCGCTCAAAGCACTTGATGTTGATCCGAAGGAGGTGCCACCACGAGCTATTCTCGGGCGCATCTCCAAAGCAAAAGGGGAGGGCCAGACGCTGGACGTGTTCCGCGACAAACATTCGCGGGAAAGTTTTAGAAGTCGCATTGCGTCTGAGGTGTGGGCGCGGTACGACGCAACACTCAAGAAGGAGAAGGCGCTTGATTTTGATGATTTGATTTTGTTACCCGTGTTGTTGCTTGAGCAGCATCCCGATGTACGTGCACTCGTGCAAAACCGTTTCCACTACATTCACATTGATGAGTTTCAAGATACGAACGAACTACAGGGGCGTCTTGCAAAACTCCTTACGGGCGAGCGAAAGAATTTGTTTGTCGTGGGTGACATTGATCAAACGATATACACCTGGCGCGGCGCGACGATTGATAACTTGCTTGCGTTTGATGAAACGTATCCGAACGCCAAGACCATCGTGCTTGAACACAACTATCGTTCGTCAAAAACTATTGTTGAAGCAGCGAATGCAATCATTGAAAAAAATAGAAATAGAAAAGAAAAGCGCTCCGTCACGGAGAATGAGTATGGTGACCAGATACAACTCTTTGTTGCCGACTCTTCGGATAACGAAGCGGTGTGGATTGCACGAGAAGCACGAAAAAGAGTTGAGCGTGGTATCGCGCCAGAAGAGATTGCGGTATTGTTCCGCACTAACTTTCAATCACGTGCCATTGAAGAAGCGTTCCTCAAAGCAGGGGTGCCGTACAAGCTACTTGGCACCCGCTTCTACGACCGCAAAGAGGTGAAAGATATTTTGTCGTGGACCCGGCTTGCACTTGATCCATCTCGCGAGAGTGATCGCATGCGTGCGGTACAAACACCCAGTCGTGGTATTGGAAAAGTGACGCTCGGAAAGCTACTTGCCGGCAAGCGTGATGAGCTCCGGCCCGGAGAAAAGGCTAAGGTAGAGGCTTTTGAAGGGATTGTTGAGGGTCTTCATTCATTCATGCACGGCACACCGCCGTCAGTATTCGTGCGCACCGTTATTAAACGTAGTGGTATGGAGGAGCTCTATCTTAAGGGTGGCGAGGACGACCACGAGCGACTTGAAAACATTAAAGAGCTTGCAACACTTGCAACACGATACGATCACATGACGGGCGAGGAGGGAGTATCGGCGTTCTTGGCTGACGCAGCACTTGCTGGAGACCAGGACGAACTAGATCGTCCTGACTCAAAAAACAAAACAGGAGTCACACTCATGACCGTGCACGCGGCAAAGGGTCTTGAGTTTGATACCGTCTTTGTAACTGGTCTTGAAGAAGGATTGTTTCCACATGAGGG
>CAYRRU010000043.1:2969-4035 GCA_964426785.1 uncultured Candidatus Saccharibacteria bacterium
AGTCTTTTGTCTCTTGCGGTAAAGGTATACGGGGTTCCGCGCTACGCATTTACCGTTCCCCGAGGGGCCTTCGTTCCAGCACCAAATGTTGATTCCGCCGTGCTCGTTATTAGTGATATTCATAATCCGTTCCCTGATCCTGAATCAGAACGTTGGTTTTTCACCATTCTACGAGCTGGGTTTGCACACAAGCGTAAGCGCCTGCAAAAGAATCTTGAAGAGGTTGCTGACAAACAAGCCGTTATGCGAGTTTTTAGTGAGAAGGGGATTGATGTAAACGTGCGTCCTGAAACCGTACCTCTTGCAACATGGGGGGCTCTTGCCGCTTCACTTACGCCTGCGTAATACACATGTATATGTAGTGAATGTGCGGGGTTTTGCGTGATACCATATATATAGTGTCTATCCCATCCCTTACACCCCGAACCAAACGTATCGCGGGCGCGCTTGCCGTAGCACTTCTGCTTATCGGTGGAGCCTATGTGGTCTCAGGTCCCAGTATTTTCTCCTCCAAGCTCGTAACGGCCGAATCAACGGAAGAGCTCCTCAAGATCTTTGCAGCAAAAGATACGGATACCGACGGACTTCCTGACTGGCAGGAAGCTCTCTATGGTACCGACGCCGGCAACCCACACTCCTTTAGTGCCACCCTTACCGATGGGGAAGCGTTTGATCAGGGACTTCTGAAGCCTAAGTTTGAAACAGACACCTCGGGACTTTCCCCAGACCTTCCAGAGATTGAAGGAATTGACGCAGCGCCAGGAACCATCACTGACACGTTTGCGCGTACATTCTTTGATAACTACATGAAGAGTCGTGATGGTCTTCCTCCTGACGAGGCTGAACTTAATACATTTATTCAGGATGCTCTCAAAGATCTGGCCAACAGCCAGCGTGCAAACGTTCCATATTCAATTGCAAACGTTCGTGTGAGCGGGCAGGGAGCAGATGCGGTGCGCTCTTATGCAGCAGCACTTGAGGCTGCGTTTGCTGCAAACACCGCACGCGTTGAGCGAAACGAGTTGTATTACTTTACTGATGCGGTTCAAAAAGATGACAAACAGGC
>CAYRRU010000044.1:0-4008 GCA_964426785.1 uncultured Candidatus Saccharibacteria bacterium
CCCCATCCTCTCCATATTCCCCATGAAGCCCCACAACAACCACATCAACCGTGCGTAGAGCACGAGTAGGGTCGGTAGGGATACCACGCTCATGCCACACACCCTGTCTATCAATATAGATATCCCGCACGATGAATCGGTCCGTGGGGAGATTGGTAACTATGGCGTGCCCGGTCTTAAGCGAAACGTCGTGTTCACGCGACGGACCTCCCCGGAGAACTCCGACAACAGTGCCTTGCATGCAATTAGTATAGCAAAGGCTTGGCCACGACTCTCATTCAAGGGTCGTGGCCTGTAGTGTTGGAATCAAATATTCCTGGAACTCCATATTGTGCGAATCCTCCGTTCGCTGCCGCCCATGCAACCATAATTACGAAAAGTGCGGCAGAAACAAGGACGTGTGTACTTGTAAGCGTACGTTGGCGCCACTTGAGTACGATATTCAACGCAAGAGCTACTGCAAGAGCGATAAGTAGCATCAGAAAGACCTCCAATTTCCTCAACAATAGCAAGTATCAACTATTTTGCACGCATCCGTCTCGTCCTCGTTTGTCTATGCTTCGTTACCGCAAATCGATGTGCTTCGCTATTAGCAAGCACGGCGTCAGCGTCCGTAATACCAGCACGTAGTGAGCCAATAACTTCTCGTGGACGATGCTTCTCATCTTTCACCACGGCTACCACTGGAATACCCACACCAACCTCTTTAAGGAGTGTTTCCGCTGCCTTCTTGTGTGTCTTCCCACCATCAACCACAAACGCTTTAGGTAGTGGCCACTCAGGATGCCCGAGTCTGCGAGACAATATCTCCTTAAGAGACGCAATGTCATCATTCAACGACTTGCCTCCTACTCCCTTTATTTTAAAGGTCCTATACCACTCCTTATTTGGCTGACTGTTCTCTACAACAACGACAACACCAATAGCATCAGTTCCAGAGATATGTGCAGTGTCATATGCCTCAATTCGTGGTCCTGCGACCTCCTGGCCACGGTCTTCACGTATAAGAGATACGTCTTGCACATGATCCAGTGCAAAGAGCTGTCGCTTCATCTCACCCGCTTCTTCAAACCGCTCATCTCTCGCTGCTTTCTTCATTTCGCGGGCGATAGTGGTGCGTAGTGCCTTCACTCGTCCCGAAAGGAACAACGACACGTTACGTATTGAGCGCATATAGTCTGAGCGCTCCATGTCACGTGGGTAGTGCCCAATTTGCCTATTAAACTCCACCTTAGCCCGTGTGTGCTTACTTCCTTCACCCACGGGTCGCGGCGTGTCGTAGAAGGGGAAAATGCGCCGAATAATGCGCAGTGCAGCCTTCAACTGAAGTCCTGAAGGAAAAGGCCCGTGTATCGCTTTCAAAGGAACCTGCCCATACCTCATTCCCTTGAAATCAAGCTCCGTTCCTCGAATGGCGAGTATGCGGGGAATGTGTTCGTCCGTCACCACTGCATACAGGAATGATTTATCATCCTTACCCATCGCGTTTGCGGGCGGCGTATGGAGTCGTATAAGAGCTGCCTCACGAACGAGTGCCTCAAGCACCGTGGGTGTTGTTTCAAAGGAAAGACCATCGGCCTTGGTAACCATATCCACAATACGAGGACCGCGGGTTGCAATAAGGTCGTCATCAAAGTACGAACGAACACGATCGCGAAGAGACGACGCCTTCCCAACATAAAGAATCTGCTTTGACTTCCCTTTACCTCGGGTAAAGAGATAAACCCCCGGGCAGTCCGGGAGTTCAAGTTTTATAAGACGAGCACGTTCCATAGAAGCATTCTAGTACATTTGACAGATAAATGAGCAGACGTATAACTAATCCGTAGTTTTTTGAGAGGGGTTATCAATGGACACAACAGACATGCGTCTGGTCTTGCTTCTGGCCGGGAGCTTTATGCTCCTCGGCCTCGTCACTGCTTGGATCTGCAGGTGCGTTCGCCCGCGGCTTAGAGTCGTCACTACTGTTCTACTCCTGCTTACGCTCTGCGCGCTCATAGTTTTCATCACGGGCGTGCAGGCCGTACTGCAGATTGAGCTTGAACTGGCTTGGCGCCTCATCGGTTCCTTCCTAGGCGCTGCCATTGGTTTCGTTGTCTTCGGACAAGGATTCCATGGGAAGCGCATCCACTAGCGCTGATCTTTGAAGCGGCTGTCCCTCCAGGGGGACGGCCGTTTTCTTTTGTGGCTATTTGACACTTCTTCTTCCTAAATACATAGTGCAAGCGAATGTTCTTGGAGGGACTCATGAAAGGTCTGCAACTACGGATATGGTGTTTACTACAAAACAAGTACACCTGCCCCCAAACTGTCGCCGTCATGCTTCTACCTTTTGCGCTTTACACGGCAGTATCCCGTCAACTGTGGGTGTGGATCTGGGTTGATTCGTTAGCTATCGTGCTCTGCATCGTATACCTGGCGCTCACAGGCTTTGCGCAGAACACGGTCACTGGCTACACCCGAACGATGCAGCACTTTGAGCGCTTCGGTAGGATCAAGCGCCGCTTCGTTTACAGAATGATTTTGTATGGGTACTGCTTTGAACTCGGCGCAAGAATCGCTGGGAAGGAGCTGGTTCGCACACATGGATCATGGATTGCGGAGCGTTTAGCGAACAAACACGACTAGAAAGGACGCTGCGGTGACTAACACCCAGCGTTTTCTATTTCTTCTTCAACGCCTTCCTCAAATACGCACCCGTATGCGACTTCTCAGACTCAGCAACAACCTCAGGCGTCCCCTTTGCAACCATTTTCCCGCCCCCTGTTCCGCCTTCAGGACCAAAATCAATCAAATAGTCAGCTGACTTGATTACATCAAGGTTGTGTTCAATCACCACAACCGTATTTCCGCGACGAACCAATTCCTGCAGAATATCAATCAGTTTGCGTACATCTTCGTAGTGAAGACCAACGGTAGGTTCGTCTAAGAGATAAATAGTCTTCATCGTGATTGGACGATAGAGCTCTGAGGCAATCTTTACGCGTTGCGCTTCGCCACCAGAGAGCGTGGTTGCTGACTGTCCCAGTGTGAGGTATTCAAGACCGGTTGCATTGAGTGAGCTCAAACGGTCAGAGATTGCCGGAATATCCTTAAAGAACACTTCCGCTTCTTCAACGGTCATTTGTAGTACGTCATAAATACTCTTTCCGCGGTAGGTAACGTCAAGCGTCTCACTCATGAAGCGCTTGCCGTTACACACATCACACACCACATACACGGTTGGAAGGAAATGCATCTCAACCGCAATCATGCCGTTACCCTGACATGACTCACAACGCCCACCAGGCACGTTGAATGAGAACCGTCCTGGCTTCCATCCACGAGCACGAGCTTCACTTGTTGACGCAAACAAGTCGCGAATATGGGTGAACGCACCGGTATAGGTTGCAGGGTTTGAGCGCGGCGTGCGCCCAATTGGAGACTGATCAATAAGTACAGCACGCCCCACATACTCTGTACCCGTAATAGAAGCTGCGTGTTCTATCGGTGCTTCGCGTTTAGTCAAACGCGCTGCTATGTTCTTGTGCAAAATGTCATAGAGGAACGTTGACTTGCCAGAACCTGAGACTCCCGTAATACACACAAGTTTCCCTAGAGGAACTTCAATGTTCTGGTTCTTCAAGTTATGGAGTGTCGCACCCGTCACCTTAATTGACCCTTTCTCGCTCGTGCGTCGCTCTTCAGGAACCGGAATCTCCGTCTCGCCACGTAGATACGAAAGAGTAACGGAACCAGTGTCGTTCTTGGGAGCCGTGAGCAGTTCATCAAGCCAACCAGTTGCGACAACCTCCCCACCGTGCACACCAGCTCCAGGACCTATATCAACAATGTAGTCAGCAGCATAAATAGTGTCCTCATCATGCTCCACAACGAGAATAGTGTTCCCAAGCTCCTTGAGAGAGATGAGTGTCTGAATCAAGCGATCGTTATCCCGCTGATGAAGTCCAATGGTTGGCTCATCAAGCACATAAAGAGCCCCTACAAGGCCTGTGCCAAGCTGTGACG
>CAYRRU010000045.1:0-3671 GCA_964426785.1 uncultured Candidatus Saccharibacteria bacterium
GCATGAACATAGAGGACCTCTCAAAATCACAGCTTCTGCTTCTCATGGTGCTGGTGAACTTCGTGACGTCTATAGCAACCGGCGTTCTTACGGTGTCGCTACTTGATCAGACCCCACCTACCGTAACCCGCACCATCAACCAGTTGGTTGAACGAACAGTGGAGACGGTAGGGAACCAAGGCCCCATTCCTATTGTCGTGGAGCCGGCAAAACCAACACCAGTCGTGTCCGAGGAGGAGAAACTCACCACCGCAATTTCTTCCGCTGCCCAGCGCACGGTATACATCCACATTCGCTCCACCACAACGCCTGCGGTTGCGGTCGGTGTGTACTTCCCGAAGTCACGTATTGTTGCGACCACCATGCGCCCGATCCTCCCTAAGGAAGCAATCATCCTCTTTGCCAATGGTACTGAAGTCCAGGCGTCACTCTCTCGCTCAAGCGACAATATAGGCATCTACGGATTTGCTGACGACGCAGTGCTTCCAACAGCTCCATCAGCAGGTCGTATCCCCTCAACTAACCTGAAGCTTGGACAGACCGTTATTGCAATAACTTCTGAGCGCGCAGCCGCAACCGGCATCATCTCCAAAGTGGATGCAACCGGCATATATACAACGCTTGCAGGGACTCCTGCGGGAGCTGCAGCCGTTAATATTGCAGGCGACGTGATTGGTCTTTCCTCAGGAACACCGGGCGTATATATTGGTGCCGAGCTCATTTCTGACCTTCTTGACGCACCAGCGTCATAAGGTAGGTGTATATACGTCTTCTCTTTATAAGCCCTTCATTTCTGTCCTATGCCACCATTCAAAAACTTCACCACTAAAGCAAAGGAAGCAATTCGCAAAGCGCATGAACTAGCGATTGAGCGTGGGCAGAACCACGTCTCACCACTTCATCTTTTGACGGCGCTCATCCATCAAGAAGAGAGCCTCGTGTTTTCGGTGCTTGATCGTATGGACACCGATACGATGTTGCTTTCCGACACACTCCTTGAGCTTCTAGAGACTCCGGAGGCTGCAAGTGTGCTTTCTCCTTCCTATAACCTCTACCTAACTCCTGACCTGGCGCAGGCACTTGAGGAAGCCGGCAAAATTGCAGCGCGCATGAATGACGCGTTTGTGGGAACGGAACACCTCTTTGTTGCCGTGCTACAGCATCCTGGACCTGCAAGCGATGTAATTGCACGATTTAAAATAGAAGAAGACACGGTACTTGAAGTTCTGAAGGAGTTGAAGAACTCAAAAGAAGGACAAGTTGCGGAACCGAAGCGTTTTCGTGCACTCGCTAAATACACCCGCAACCTCACGAAGCTTGCCTCAGAAAACATTCTTGATCCTGTGATTGGACGCGATCAGGAGATATACCGTGTGATACAGATTCTTTCTCGTCGCACGAAGAATAACCCAGTGCTCATTGGAGAAGGGGGTGTTGGAAAAACTGCTATTGCAGAAGGTTTGGCTGCACGCATTGCAAGTGGCGACGTGCCTGAGTCACTCAAAAACAAAGAGCTCCTCTCACTTGATCTTGGGCTCATGATTGCGGGCACGAAGTATCGTGGAGAATTTGAGGAGCGCATGAAGAGTGTGATGAAGGAGGTGGAAAAGGCTGATGGAAAGGTGATTCTGTTCGTGGACGAGCTTCATACACTCGTTGGAGCAGGTGCTGCAGAGGGTGCTATGGATGCAAGCAACATGCTAAAGCCTGCACTTGCCCGAGGCGAGATTCGTATGATTGGCGCAACGACCATCAAGGAATACCAGCAACACATTGAAAAGGACGGTGCCCTCACTCGCCGTTTCCAGCCTATCTTTGTTGCCGAGCCCTCCGTTGAAGACGCAGTGGCTATTCTTCGCGGACTTCGCGATAAGTACGAGCTATTCCACGGCGTGCGTATTACCGACGGCGCCATTGTGTCTGCGGTGGAACTCTCCACACGCTACATCACGGACCGATTCCTTCCCGATAAGGCAATTGATCTCATAGATGAAGCAGCATCAGGGTTGCGTATTGCGCTTGAAAACAAGCCGCCGATTCTTGAAGAGACCGATCGCAAGATTAGACGTCTTGAAATTGAACGAGAGGCACTCAAGAAAGACGAGGCAAGCGATAACGCAAAAGAAATTAAGGAGCGCGTAAAAGCTATTGATGGCGAGATTGCTGATCTTCGTGAGAAGACGGCTGAGCTTGAACTTAAGTGGAAGAACGAGAAAGAGGTTCTGCATGACATTCGTGCAGCAAAGAAGGAGTTGGAGACACTGCGAGTTGCGGCCGACGGCGCTGAAGCCACTGCAGACCTTGGTACTGCTGCTGAAATTCGCTACGGCAAGATTCCTGCAATTCAGAAAGATCTTGAAATAAAAATGAAGCGCTTGAAGACGCTTCAGAAGTCTCGTCGCGTGCTACACGAAGAGGTGACTGAGCACGAGGTGGCGGGTGTCGTGTCTCGTTGGACGGGTATTCCCGTATTCAAGATGCTTGAAGAAGAGGCAGCAAAGCTCGCACGTATGGAAGAAGAACTTCGCGCCTCTGTTATTGGGCAGGATAATGCGGTGAAGATTGTATCTGATTCAGTGAAGCGCTCTCGTGTGGGTATTTCAGACCCTAACCGCCCCATAGGATCCTTCTTGTTCCTAGGACCCACCGGAGTTGGAAAGACCGAACTCTCACGCAAACTTGCTGAGTTTATGTTTAACGATACGGACGCACTTGTTCGCGTGGATATGTCTGAGTTCATGGAGAAACACTCCATTGCAAAGCTTATTGGTGCACCTCCAGGCTACGTAGGGTACGAAGAGTCCGGCTCGCTTACCGAGCGCATTCGTCATCGCCCGTATGCGGTTGTGTTGTTTGATGAGATTGAGAAGGCGCACCCTGAGGTATTCAACATTCTTCTGCAGGTTCTTGATTCAGGACACCTGACTGATGGAAAAGGAAGGAAGGTGAACTTCAAAAACACCATCATCATCCTCACCTCAAACATTGGTGCTGAGTTCATGGACCGTATGGTGTCTATTGGATTCGGACACTCAAGCAAGGAAGACTCAGCACAGTATGAAGCGGTGAAGGAAAAGGTGATGGAGTCGCTTAAGAACCACTTCCGTCCCGAGTTCCTCAACCGCCTTGATGACATTGTTATCTTCAACGTGCTTGATAAGGTGGCGCTTGGAGAAATTGTAGAGAAGCAGGTACTTGAAGTCGTTGATAGACTCCTCGGTAAGCGCATTACGCTTTCTATTGATCCAAGTGTGCGCGAGTGGCTTGCGGACAAGGGATACAATCCTCAGTACGGTGCTCGCCCACTCAAGCGCGCCATCCAGGACAAGATCCTCACCCCTATTGCCTCACTTATGGTGGGACAGGGGATTATGGAGGGTGGAGCCGTTACCGTGACGCTTAAGGGTGGGGAACCACACTTTGAGGTGCGCAAGAAAGCGCCAACACGTAGTCGTAAAGCGTCCCTAGTTGCCTAGAGGCCCGCTTTCTGGTATCTTTCCCGCATGTCACAAGACCACCTTATAAAGATCAAGAGCCCTTCTGGGCACGTCCTCTTTACGCGCAAAAACAAGAAAAAGGTTGAGCGCAAGATTGAGCTGAAGAAGTTTGATAAGACGACGCGCAAGCACGAAGTCTTCAAGGAAGTAAAGAAGTAAAAGAAAGGCCGCCCG
>CAYRRU010000046.1:0-2447 GCA_964426785.1 uncultured Candidatus Saccharibacteria bacterium
ACGCCTTTGGTATCGCAAACACATACCCAAGTCCATACGTCACCCTCTTATCAGACGTTTCAGGTTGAGGCATGCGCGCCATATCAAAGTTGAGGTTTGGGTTCCCTGCTGAAAGAAGTGCACGCTCAGACGCAAAGCCTGGGTAGAGCGCCACGTCCCCTGCAAGAAATGCTTGGCGCGCTTGTGGCATAGAACGATTCCAGGAATACACAGTCTTCGTAGGGTTTGCAAACTGCGTATAGAAGTTAAGTGCTGACTCTGCAGGTGTTACACCAAAGGATCCGGCCGAGGGAGCCGTTGCCAGTGCTGCACGCACTCCTGTGTTGTTTGACACGGTTATAGGTGCGCCTGATTGGAGCAAGAGGAGCGAAACAAGTGCTCGTGCATTCGTCACGTTCTCGTATTCACCAAAGGCAACCAAGCTCTTCTGTAATGTCTGATCAGGTAGCTTGCGCGTAAGGAGAGCGGAGAGGCCCGTCACCGCTTCCCAGGTTGAAGGAGGCTCCGCAATACCTGCTGACTCAAGCATCGTGCGGTTGTAGTAGAGCACGAGTGGATCAACCACAAACGGCACACCATACGTTCCCTCGCTCGTGAGGAAGTTGTTGAAGATAGGCACGTAACTATCTTTAAAGGTTCGTTCAGGAATTGATTTGAACGGAATGAGCGTAATCTTATTGAGTTGTGACAATAGCTGCTCCTGGGTGATCACAATAAGATCAGGACCGGTTCCTGAGGCAATAGCTTCAGCAAGGTCCGTCTCAAAGGTCTCAACCGGCTTTGCCACATACCGCACACTTCCATACTCCTTATGTGCACTAATGAGGTCACGTACGCCGTCTTGCATCGCATCAGCTGGAAGTGTTCCCCATATCGTCACGTTTCCAACAACCGCCTTTCCGCCACCGTACCCTGAGAAGTTAGCGAACATAAACAGACCCACAAACGCAAGAATCGCAAAGACGGCGATCAGAATGATCTGGAACGGGTGAATTTTAGAGAAGTCCATATAGAAACTATATCAGGGTGCGGTGAACACTATTGAGTAGTGGTGCGGGCCAGCACGGAAATCTTTCACTTTATGAAAGCCACCAGTAATAAACAGGTCTTCGGCAACGTACTCAGTGATCAGTCGGTCAGGGTGCGGCCCAATACCCTCGTAGGAACCTGCCCAATCAACAACGAGCAACCGGCCACCAGGGCGCAATACGCGCTTTATCTCAGCAAGCGCACCTGCTTTGCGGTCTAGTTGAAACAGGGTATTAGAGAGAATCACTGCGTCCAGTGAATGATCTTTGAGCTTTGTGCCACCGAGCTTCTCAAAATCACCCCACAAGGTCTCAATGTTTGTGATGCCTCGTGACTGTGCTTCGGACCTAAGTGACCGCAAGACATCCTCTTGCACATCAACCGCGTACACGCGCCCTTCGCTTCCTACAATAGGAGAGGCGGCAAGTGCGTAGTGTCCTGAGCCACTACCTAGGTCTCCCACTTTCATTCCCTCACGAAGACCTAACTGAAGTACGTTTTGTTTTGGATCACAAAATTGCATATAGAGAGTATAGCAAGAGGAGCCACGCTCGGTGGCTCCTTGTGCGACTAAACGGCGGAGAACTCGTACGTTCCGCGCATGGAGCGCGTGATCTTAAGAAGTCTGCTTTCCCCCATACTGTTTATGGGAAGGGTAGTTTCCATCATGCGACCACTGAGCGTCTCCTCTTCAATTTTTGCTTCAGGGTCCGCGTAGTTTAGTTGATCCTCGCGCGCAAGGGCATTGAGGAGCCCAATTGTTTCCTCAAACTCTGCACGATCCTGGGCTTCGTATAGTTTTCCGAAAAGTTGCCACGCACGGTCCGAGAGCGTTCGTTTCAAAACCTGAATCACTTCGTTCTCTTCGTGCGCTTCAAGTTTTACACTTACTTCGGCTTGATTATCGTTTGCGGCATCAAGTGGTGTCTGATCGGCCCTGTATGGAATGCTTTCTGGATTCATATCTATAGATTAGAGCGCAACCATGGACGCAATGGAGTCCCCTTCGCGCATTTTCATAATACGCACACCTTGTGTTGCACGAGAGAGTGTTGGAATCTCACCCGTTGAACAGCGGATAACCTGTCCTTTCTTTGAAATCACCACAATTTCCTCCTCTTTGGTTTCTTCTCCCTGAAGCACCTTAGCGCCAATGATTTCTCCGGTCTTCGCAGTCACCTCCGCAGTCTTAATGCCCGAGCCACCTCGGCCCTGCACTTTGTATTCAGACATGTTTGTCTGCTTGCCGTATCCCTTGTTCATAATCACGAGCAGGGTAGCGTTCTTGTCAGCTGCAGACACCACTTCAGCAGATACGACCCGATCTCCCTTCTTAACGGTCATACCCTTCACACCTGCAGCTGTGCGGCCCATAGCGCGCGTCTCTGCTTCGTCAAAACGAATACTCTGACCAAGTG
>CAYRRU010000046.1:2547-3629 GCA_964426785.1 uncultured Candidatus Saccharibacteria bacterium
GTGCGGCCCATAGCGCGCGTCTCTGCTTCGTCAAAACGAATACTCTGACCAAGTGCGGTCACAATAGAGATGCTGTCACCTTCGCTTGCAAGGTGTGCCGACACGAGCTTGTCGGAACCCTTAAGGGAAATGGCGATGATGCCGGAGCGACGTACGTCTGAGAAGTTCTTTGCGGCAACTTTCTTCACGACGCCTTCGCTCGTAACAAAAAATACTGAGAGCGCTTCTTGGGCAGCACCCTTAGGCACCGCAAGCACGCTCGTTACTTTCTCCTCAGACGCCAACTGCAAGAAGTTCATGATGCTCTTGCCTTTTGTTGCTCGCCTGCCTTCAGGAATTTCATACATCTTCAGCTGATACGCCTTGCCGTAGTCAGTAAAGAAGAGGAGTTCTGAGTGCGCGCTTGCAACCAGGAAGTGGGTCACCACATCTTCTTCCTTGGTAGACATATCAATAACACCGACGCCACCGCGCTTCTGCACTTTGTATTCTGCAGGATTTGTACGCTTCACGTATCCGCCAGCGGTAATCACGAGCACGGACTCGTCGTCAGGCACCAAATCTTCTACTGAAATATTCTTCACGCCACCTTTCACAATCTTGGTGCGACGATCGTCTCCATACTTCTCGCGAATATCAACCAATTCGCTGCGCACCACCGCAAGAATGCTCTTCTTGGTTGAAAGAATCTTTTTGAGGCTTGCGATAAGTGCCTGTACTTCCTTGAGCTCGTCTTCAATCTTTTTGCGTTCAAGACCAGAGAGCTTCTGGAGGCGCATATCAAGAATGGCCTGCGCTTGGATAGGAGAGAAGTTGAACTTCTTCTGCATCGCAAGAGACGCATCAGGGGCATCCTTTGATTTCTTGATGATCGCGATAATTTCATCAATGTGATCAAGCGCTTTAGAAAGACCGAGTAGTATGTGCTCGCGCTCTTCTGCTTTACGCAGGTCGTACTGGGTACGACGCTCAACCACAACCAGACGGTGCGCAATAAATTCCTCAAGCATGCCCTTGAGTGAGAGGGTCTGCGGAACGCCGTCCACAAGCGCCAACATGTTGTAGTGGAAGGTGCTCTCAAG
>CAYRRU010000047.1:0-3540 GCA_964426785.1 uncultured Candidatus Saccharibacteria bacterium
GTGCAGTTCCGCAGTCTTTGCAGACAACGGAAGGTGCGTAACCTTTCCTACTTGCGAGTATCAGAATGCGTCCGCGATCTTTGAGCACCTGTGTTATCTCTCTCAGACTTGAATCAGGAAGCGCTTTCCACGCTTCCCCTTGCGCAAATGCTTCTCGCACATCAACAACCAGAGCCTCTCCGGGAGGCGTGTTGAAGAGCCCATCCTCAGGACGGGGTCGGTATTCAAGCGGGAGCGGGTAGTCACCAAGCGTAACAGGGAGCCTGCGCGCTTCAGCAAGGAAAAGAAGTGAGCGCACACGATCAAGATTTGGTCTGCGTGGCATGCGGTATGTACCAGCGCTCGGGCGCTCAATAATCACGTGTTCAAGCGCACGAATAACAGCGAAGGAGAAGGCGGGCGTTGCGATGATGAGCCCGGTTGAGGAGACTGCCTCTAATAGTGCCTCTTTGCGTGCTTCAGGTTTTAGTTCTCCAGACAACACAATGGGAGACAGGTCACTGAACACCTGTTTACACTCCTGAAGCTCGGCGATGGTAGGAACGACGAGTAGCACCGCTCCCTTGGTGTCTTCAATGATTGATCGGTACTTACGGTACCTCACCATTCTTGGGTACTCGCAGTCGTCCACACGATATGCGTCACCCTCAACCAATACCCGAGGCAAATCAACTGCAATTGCGTCGCTCAATAGCGCGTGGAGCACCGCACCAAGAGGAACAGCGTGATAAAGCGCGATCGTGTGTGCAGCCTTCATAAGAGAGACGGGCAACATACCGTCGGTGTATCGCACACTCTTCGCAAGTGCGAACGATGCGTTCTTAAGAAGCGACTTTGCATCACGTACTTCTGTCGCCCCCACCACAACGCCATGAATAGGTGTGTTGCGAAGCGTAATAGACACAATGGTGCCTGGCTTTACGTGTTCCTTGGAGCGATACGAAAGGGGCGCCGCAGGGGACGTAGGAGAGAGCGCAATGACATCAAGCACGTACATAGGGAGTATTGTACGCCACCATGAGCGTGAGAAAACTATCCTTCCTGACTAATCACCGCTCCAATACTACGCAATCTCTCAACCATGTCCTCGTATCCTCGATTAATGCTATACACGTTACGCAATATAGACTTGCCTGAAGCAGCGAGCATACCAATGAGCAGAATGGTCGCAGGGCGTAATGCTGGCGGGCAAACAATCTGAGCCGAGTGAAGTGGGGTTGGTCCTTGTATTTGAATGCGATGCGGATCCATGAGTACGGTCTCAGCACCCAAGCGATCAAGTTCCGTGTAATAAATGGCGCGTTTTTCAAACGTCCAGTCGTGGATGAGCGTCGTACCTGTTGCTTGCGTTGCGATAACCGCAAAAAAGGGAAGGTTATCAATATTGAGACCTGGGTAGGGACGTGCGTGAATTTTCTCCGGGAACGCAGTGAGTGTTGAAGGCAGAATGTGTATGTCAGCAAGTTTGGTTATGCCGTTCTCTGAAAGACCGGCATCAGAGAGTGTGTACTCAAGTCCCATCTTCTCTAGAGTCGCAAGCTCAAGTTCCAAAAACTCAATAGGTGCTTTAGCGATGGTGAGTGTTGACTTGGTTACAATTCCAGCCGCAAGGAAGAACATCGCATCAATTGGGTCTTCTGCAACGGAGTAGGTAACGTCCTGATTAATCTCTGAGACTCCCTGAACCGTGAGTGTGGTGGTTCCAATACCTTCAATGGATACGCCAAGCGCACGCAGAAAACCACACACTTCCTGTACCTGATAATTGGCCGACGCGTATTTGATAACGGAAGTGCCTGGAATAAGAGCAGCCGCAAAGAGCGCGTTCTCAGTTGCGGTGTCACTTGATTCGTGAAGAACGATGGTCGCAGGATGGAGACCCTCATGTGAGACGGCGAAACTTTCGTCTAGCGCTTCTATAGAAACGCCAAAACGCTCCAGTGCCCAGAGGTGCGGACGCACCGTTCGCAGTCCGAAGTTACAACCTCCTGACTGAGGAATATTAAAAGAGTTGAAGCGGTGGATGAGTGGCCCAATGAACATGAGAATGCTTCTCGTGCGCATTGCAGACTTCTTATCAATTGAATCTATGGCGATGGTTTTAGGCGGGGTGATAATGAGACTACGTCCTTCCCACACAACCGACACATCCATAGACACCAAGACTTCAATCAGTCGGTGTACTTCTTCAATCTTCGGAACATTAGTGAGTGTAGTCGTTCCTTTGTTTAAAAGGGAAGCCGCAAGGAGAGCCACAGCGCCATTCTTTGAGCGGTTCGTGGTAATAGTGCCTGACAGCGGGTGTCCGCCTTCAACGAGGAAATTGAGCTCTTCGGGGGTGCTCATGGTGTGGATCATTGTATACCATTAAGGCAACAATTTGGACGCTACGCCGGGCATGCGTTATCATGCTCCCCGATGGCATTTTTCTCCCCGCGACTCGGTATTGATCTTGGTACTACCAACGTATTGGTGTTTGTTCCCGGAAAAGGAGTCGTACTGAATGAACCGTCTGTGGTTGCAGTTTCCACCCAGACGAACAAGGTGCTTGCTATTGGAGTTGAGGCCAAAGCAATGATCGGACGCACCCATGAAGGTATAACCGCATACCGGCCTATGAAGGACGGAGTGATCGCGGACTATCGGGTAACAGAGGCGATGCTTCGGTACTTCATGCGCAAGGCGCTTGGTCGGTGGAATGTGTTTAAACCAACCGTACTCATTTCCGTTCCTGCTGGCGTGACCTCAACAGAAAAGCGTGCGGTGATTGAAGCTGCAGCAAAAGCAGGAGCTGCAGACGCGTTTGTGGTCAAGGAACCAATCCTTGCTGCTATTGGTGCAGGCATTTCTATACAAGAGCCACTCGGGCGCATGGTGGTTGATATAGGAGGAGGAACCACTGACGTTGCTGTGATTTCGCTTGGCGGCATTGTGGCGTCTGCATCGGTCAAATGTGCGGGTAACAAACTAGACCGTGCTGTCATTGACTACGTAAAGAAGCAATACAACCTTGCGATCGGGGACAAGACGGCTGAAGAGATCAAAATACATATTGGCTCCGCAGTCCCTGTGGCTGAGGAACTCTCCATGGCGGTAAAAGGAAGAGATTTAGTTTCTGGCCTTCCGCGCACGATTGAACTCAAAACTAATGAAATGGTCCAGGCTATGAACAGAGAGCTCCGTGAGATGATAGGAGCTATCCGTAAGGTGCTTCAAGAAACTCCGCCAGAGCTTGCAAGCGACATCATTGATAACGGGATCATGCTTACCGGAGGAACCTCTCAGTTGCGCAACCTTCCAGAGTTGGTGTTCCGGAGAACCGGAGTACACGCAAAGCTCGCTCAAGACGCATACTTCTGTGTGGCGCGCGGAACGGGCATTGCGCTTCGGCATTTGGATACGTATAAAAAGACGATTTTGACCAAACGATAGGAGAAAGGCCGCACGTGAGCGGCCTTTCGTCGTCTATGGGCTCACACACACACTGAAGCCGAGTTCTCGGTCGGCGACATCAGTCGTAAGTGAGGTCGGTTGTCTGCT
>CAYRRU010000048.1:0-3347 GCA_964426785.1 uncultured Candidatus Saccharibacteria bacterium
GGTGATCCTATTCCTGCCGTTGGGTTTGCTATAGGTATCACTACCCTTTCTGATTTCCTTGAGACGCATGATTTGGTGCCTAGTCCTGCATACGGTACACATGTATACCTTGGTACACCGAGTCCCGATGACCGGGCAAAAGCTGCAGCGTTTGCGGACACACTACGAGCTCAGGGTATGCGGGTGTTTGTGAATCTCACGGAAAAAGCACTTAAAGATCAAGTGCGTGACGCGGTGCGTCGTGGGATTCCGTACTTCATTGCGTACGGTACGGAGGAAGCAACCACCGGTATCGTGCGTATTAAGGCGCTTGCAACCACTGAGGAGAACGAAGTGCCGGTATCAGACATTGCGGAGTATATTGCCGCCAGCTAGCATGCGTCAGATTACGTTTGACATAGAAACCGCAAACGCCTTCCCCACGTTTCAAAGAAGCGACATGAGTCAGCTTGAGTTGGCGCTTGTGGGGGTGCACGACTCAGAGACGGGTGAGTTCACTTCCTACGTTAAAGAAGAGCTGGGTCAGTTGTGGCCGCTCATTGAGCGGGCTGATGTGCTTATCGGGTACAACTCTGATGCATTTGATATTCCTCTGCTGAATCGCTACTACCCCGGCGACCTTACGCAGATCCGCTCTATAGATTTAATGGTTGAAGTGCAGAAGGCACTTGGACGTCGTCTTCGCTTGCAGTCCCTTGCGCAAGCGACACTTGGACGCGGGAAAGGCGGAAGCGGGCTTCAGTCCGTTGAGTGGTGGCAGCAGGGGTTGGTTGAGAAAGTGCGGGAGTATTGTATTGAGGACGTGCGTATTACGAGACAACTCTTTGATCACGCACTTGAGCACGGCTCGGTAAAGTACATGGATTTCAAACAAAAGCGCGAGGTGAAGATTGATACGAGTAAGTGGAACGAACCTGAGCCTCCGGTCTCTCTGACTCACACGCTTCCCTTTTAAGAGGAATCGCTATAGAATGCCTGCTTGCCGCACGAAAGTCGTGCGGCAATAACTGTTTGGAGTCTACGGCCATGAGCCAGGAAACTAATACCAAAAGCGTCATGGTCACCTTTTTGGAGGGAGTCGTACCCCCGGTGCTCTACCCGGTCATACGGGAGAACATTGATGGGGTTTTGGCGCGAGTGTGGGACGCGGACATGTTCGGTCCTCGTCCGGAAATTGATATCTCGTTCGTCGGCGTTCCTGACTTTGAGGGCACCGAGGGCGAGACCGTTCGTATCATTCTTGCGGGAATGAAGCCGGGTCTCATTGATCTTTTGACGCAGGCACTCGTGCCGGCAGTCGTTGATCCGCTACAACCCAAGGTGGTGGTAGCCAGAGCGCGCAGAACGCGCGGCGTGCACTAGAAATGCATGCAGAGGGCTCGTGGGAAACCGCGGGCCCTTTTGTATACGTGGTATGATTTTTTTATGGACACGACACGATCGCAGTGGCTTATACCGGGCGCAATTGTGTTTGCAGGACTTATTCTTGCCCTTGCGATCTTCTCCATTCGCCAGACGCATATTTTAGGAGCACCTCCAGGAGATGTGCTCTCCATGCGTGCTATTAGCCCTGAGGAACACATCGTTGGAAACCCAGAGGCTCCAGTGATTATCGTTGAATATGCAGATATGGACGCACCATACGCCAAGGAGTTTCAGCAGACCATGAGTCAGTTAATGACTGAGTATGGTGCAGGCGGAAAGGTTGCGTGGGTGTATCGTCATTTCCCTCTTGTTGATCAGCATCCCGACTCCATTAGTCACGCTGAGGCGAGTGAGTGTGTCGCCTCTTTAGGTAACACGACCGCGTTCTGGCGTTTTATTGATTTGCTTCATGCGTATGCTCCTGGTGAGATGCAGTTTGATCCAGCAAACTACGACAGTATTGTGACTCAGCTCGGGGTGTCAAAAGCGGACTTTGATGCATGTCTTGCCCAAGGGAAGTACACACAAAAAGTAGAGGCTGACTTTGCAAACGCGCTTGCTATAGGGGCCGAAGGTTCTCCATACAGCGTACTCTTGGTTAAGGGTGAGAAGCCCGCACCTATAAGTGGCTCTATTCCGTACGGCACACTGAAGCAGATTGTGGAGAGCGCAGTGGGAACGAGTCGTTAAGCGAAGAGCTTTAGAATGTCGTCGTATGGTGAAGGTTCTCCTTCTCGCCATTTCCCTGACAACATTTCTTCAATCACGCTATCGAGGAGTTCTTTGAATGCGCTACGGGTCTGGTCCGTGAGGAGAATGTCATACGCTTTTACCTCGTCAGACCCTACCTGCACGATCTGAGCTTTCTGTGGCGTGTGCTCGTTACCCCGCAATACAAAATCATAGAACGCCAACTGATGCTCAAACTTCGTGTCGTCCGCTTTCACACTTGTTGATGTTTTGAAATCAACAATGACTTCCCCTTCTGGGCTTTCAAATAGTGCGTCTACTTTTCCAAATAGTCGCACCTCGCTTCCCAGTACTGAGTATGTGAGACTGTATCCTTTTTCAACGGCAATAACCTCGCCGAGTTCCGCGCGGTATGCAATGAAAGCATGCAGGCGTGCCCGCACATCACGTGCCAAATGTTCAAAAGCCTGATCTCGTGGCAGGAGTGACTTACGTAGTGACCCCTCTAGTGTTCCAAATGCTTTGTCTTCGGATTGCTCCGAAAGGAAGGCTGCAATGCCCGCATGTACCGCGTTTCCTATGGTGAGTGAATACGTCTCCGGTTCGCGAAGGCGAAGCACGCGCTTAGCAAAGAAGCGTGGAGGTGATTCAAGGTATTCCTGCATCGCTGACGGTGAGAGTCCTTCTTCAGTTAGATATTGCTTCGTGAGGGTGCGCACGAGTGCTGGAGCGTCGGTGGTGGTGTGAAGGAGTGGCAGTGGGTCGTAGCTAATTTCAATACGTGGCAGCCCTTCCGGAATGAGCATTGAAGGAGCTCTTTCCTTTCCTTCTCCATACTCTTTAGCGTACGAGAGTACGATCTCGTCTTTGGCGCGTGGGAGTGCAACATAGAATTGACGCAGTACGTCGTCCAGTGTGCGGCGCATATCTATAGGCGACGGGATGAGTGGTGACTTCCCTCCCTTCTCCCATTCGTTTGCCGTCATGCCGACAATAAATACTTTCTCAAATTCCATGCCCTTGGCTTTGTGTGCGGTGATAACCGTGACTTGTCCTTCTCGTTGAAGAATTGATGACTTCACACCAGCCAATCCCTGTTCACTTGCGTCGGTGAGGGCCGAGACGATGGTGCTAAACGTTGCGTTCGCGTCTCGCGCCACCATGTCTTCCACATGCATCATGAGTTTACGCAGGAGTGGAAGGTCATCAACTAAGTGCTCAGGGTTACCAAG
>CAYRRU010000049.1:0-3069 GCA_964426785.1 uncultured Candidatus Saccharibacteria bacterium
ATATTCCTCAGTCAGGAGGTTGTAACTTCGGACTGCGAACGGTGCGTCCGCACCTGTGGGCGCTGGAGCGCTTTGGTGTGTCCATAGAAGCACTGGACGAGAGTTTTGCCGTCTCACATGAGGGCCTCCATCCTGCAACCATCGTTCTCCACGAATCAAGCGACACCGCGACTGAGAACGCACTCTTTGCAGCTGCTCTTATTCCAGGCATCTCCGTTATCAAATACGCGTCAGCTAACTATCAGGTGCAGGAAGTGTGTGGGTTCCTCCAGGCACTTGGCGTATCCATTGAAGGTATTGGAACCACCACACTCACCGTTCAGGGCGTCTCAGAGATTAATCAGGACGTTACCTACTCCGTTGCAGAAGACCCTATTGATGCGATGTTCTTCCTTGCGGCCGGGATTGTAACCAAATCAACACTCACCATCGCTAAAGCACCCATTGAGTTTTTGGAACTTGAGCTTGCGACTCTGGAGAAGATGGGACTTGAGTACTCGCTCTCTGACGCTGGTGTTTCAGAGAACGGCATAACCAAACTTGCTGACATTCATATTTTGCCTTCAACACTCACTGCGTTCCCGGAGAAAATCCACGCACGCCCCTATCCAGGTCTCAATATTGATAACCTTCCTTTCTTTGCCGTTATCGCGACCCAGGCAACGGGTACGACACTCATCCACGACTGGACCTTTGAGAAGCGCGCCATTTATTACACGGAACTTGATCGCTTGGGTGCTGAGACCGTACTCATGGATCCGCATCGCATTCAAATACAAGGACCAACCCCACTTCACTCGGCTCAGATTGTTTGCCCGCCAGCATTACGCCCTGCGACCATTCTGCTCATTGGTATGCTCGCTGCTTCAGGCAAGTCTATATTGCGTAACGTGTATAGCATTAATCGAGGATACGAGGACATGGTTGAGAGATTGCGTAGTATTGGAGCGGTGATTAGTCAGGAAGGATAGTTTTCTCACGCTCATGGTGGCGTACAATACTCCCTATGTACGTGCTTGATGTCATTGCGCTCTCTCCTACGTCCCCTGCGGCGCCCCTTTCGTATCGCTCCAAGGAACACGTAAAGCCAGGCACCATTGTGTCTATTACGCTTCGCAACACACCTATTCATGGCGTTGTGGTGGGGGCGACAGAAGTACGTGATGCAAAGTCGCTTCTTAAGAACGCATCGTTCGCACTTGCGAAGAGTGTGCGATACACCGACGGTATGTTGCCCGTCTCTCTTATGAAGGCTGCACACACGATCGCGCTTTATCACGCTGTTCCTCTTGGTGCGGTGCTCCACGCGCTATTGAGCGACGCAATTGCAGTTGATTTGCCTCGGGTATTGGTTGAGGGTGACGCATATCGTGTGGACGACTGCGAGTACCCAAGAATGGTGAGGTACCGTAAGTATCGCTCAATTATTGAAGACACTAAGGGAGCAGTACTACTGGTCGTACCCACCATTGCCGAGCTCCAGGAGTGCAAACAGGTGTTCAGTGACCTTTCCCCCATTGTGCTGTCTGGAGAGTTAAAGCCTGAAGCGCGCAGACAAGCACTAGTAGAGGCAGTTTCCTCAACCGGGCTCATCATTGCAACGCCCACCTTCTCCTTTGCCGTTATTCGTGCGCTTGGGCACGTGATTATTGAACGTCCGAGCGCTGGAACATACCGCATGCCACGCAGACCAAACCTTGATCGCGTTCGCTCACTTCTTTTCCTTGCTGAAGCACGCAGGCTCCCCGTTACGCTTGGTGACTACCCGCTTCCACTTGAATACCGACCCCGTCCTGAGGATGGGCTCTTCAACACACCTCCCGGAGAGGCTCTGGTTGTTGACGTGCGAGAAGCATTTGCACAAGGAGAGGCGTGGAAAGCACTTCCTGATTCAAGCTTGAGAGAGATTAAACAGGTACTCAAAGATCGTGGACGCATATTGATACTTGCAAGCCGAAAAGGCTACGCACCTTCCGTCGTCTGCAAGGATTGTGGGACTGCACTCAAGGACGAACAGGGACGCTCGTATGCGCTTGCGACGGTTGGTGGAGTGCGGGTATTGCGCACCGCAGACGGGAATGGTAACGCCACCGGCAACACCACGTGCCCGGTGTGCGGATCTTGGAACCTGCTTCTACTTGGTGTTGGTGTCGAGCGCGTGTTTGAGGAACTCACCACCGCATTTCCTGAGGAAACAATCGTTCGTTTTGATTCAGACACCATTAAGACTGATGTTGCAGCACGTAAAGCAATGAAAGGATACAAAGACACGAGTGGGATACTGCTTGGTACTGAGACCGTGCTTCCGTGGCTTTCCTATGGACTCAATAACGACGACGCCTTTGACCTTGCGGTCATTGCCTCAATGGATTCACTTCTGGCGCTTCCATTCTGGAGATCACGTGAACGGTTTGTACGTGTCGGACTCATACTCTGTGACCGATCAAAGCGCGTACTCATTCACACCCGCCAAACAGAAGATTCAGCACTTGAAGCAGTGTTAGCGCCCAAAGACACCACATTCTTTAGGGAGGAGTTGAGTCTTCGCAACGCACTCACCTATCCGCCGTTTGGGACACTTATTGCTTTCCATGCAGAAGGTACACAGAAACGTTTGCTTGAAGCGAAGATACTTTTGACGGGGGTAGTACTCCCACATCCGCTTGCGCTTCTTCCTGAACGAACACTCGGAAAGAATGAATACCGTCAGACATTCATATTGCACTTGAAGGACGACACGTGGGCCGATCAAACGCTTTCAGAGCGTATTCAAACACTCCCACCTTTTATTAAAACGGTCATTGACCCTGAATCATTCTGGTGATGTACTTACCTAGGTGTGGCGCTTGTCCCTCCCTTGCGTCATTCCCGCGTGCGGCTCACGATTCTTTGGCCCTCAAGCCTTAGACGGACGATCGTGAGTCGCACGCACCAAGCGCTTTCCATCTAATGGCAAGCGCTTAACCTTTTGGTATAGTCCTTGTATGAGAGCAATCGTCCAGGATGGCGACCCAGTGCTTCGGGGTATTGCAAAAGCAGTGCCGAAGGAGATGTTTGGAACGGCTGAGC
>CAYRRU010000050.1:0-2981 GCA_964426785.1 uncultured Candidatus Saccharibacteria bacterium
TTATTTGCGCTTGGCTTCTTACTGTCTCTTTCCTACTCACAGGAGTCGGTGCAGTTGTCAGGTAACCGAGCGCGGGCAAGTCAGTTAGCAGAGGAAGGTATTGAAGCACTGCGCGTAGTACGCGACACAAACGCTCAAAATGGTACCTACACGCTTCCGTCAGGCGTGTATGGTATTCATCCCGTGGGCTCAGGGTGGTCGCTTTCTGGCGCGAGCGACACAATAGGAATATACACACGCACCCTGACCCTTTCTAGCGCAGACGGACAGACCTCGGTTGTTTCAACCGTAACGTGGCCTGCAAACAATCAACGAAATGGAAGCCTGTCACTCGTCACTCAGTTTAGTAATTGGAAACAACCGCCTCAAGCAGTGGTGACCCCGTCGCCAACGTGCACGCTTTCCGCAAGCCCATCATCAATTAATCAAGGAGCATCCTCTCTCCTTTCGTGGGCAACAACCTACGCAACCTCCGTCAGCATTGCGCCCAATATCGGTACGGTATCAACAAGTGGTACGCAGACCGTAGCACCGTCTGCGACAACCGAGTATGTTCTTACCGCACAAGGCATAAGTGCGACAACGGTGTGCAGGTCAACGGTAACCGTCATTCCAGCGCCAACCAACCAGCAACCTGACGCTGTTAACGACGCATACACGGTTGAAGTCCCACGCTCCATGCGCACAACCTCTGATACGCTCTTTGTCCTTCTGAATGACACCGATCCTGATGGCGACTCCATCACCATACAAAGTGTGACGGCGCCAACTAACGGGGCGATTGCAGCGATTGAAGGAGGAAATCGTATTGCTCTATCAAATATCAGTTTTGGCATAACAAGATTCTCATACACTATTAGTGACGGACGCGGGGGCACCGATACCGCAACTGTGTCGTACACTAAAACCCGCATCTGCGGTCAACGCTTCTGCTTTTTCTAACTATGAACTCACGCGGATTTACTCTTCTGGAACTTATCCTCTACGTCAGCATGGCGTCACTCCTGCTTGGTGCTACTACACTCTTCTTTACGCTTTTTCTTGATTCAAAAGCACGCTCAACTGCCGCAACTGAAGTTGAGGTGCAGGGCGCGACCGCAATGGAACATATTGGCCGACTCATTCGATCTTCCAACAGTATTACACTTGGAGCTGGCACTGCATGTTCCTCAAATGTTCGCCGGATATTCCTTGGGACCGATGATCCTGCCACAAACCCGACGACTATTGAACTTGATCCAGCCACGTGTGCTCTTTTTATAAAAGAAGGAACCCAAAAGGGTTGGCCTATCACTAACGAGCTGGTGACCGTCTCTGGCTTTGCGGTCTCTATCCTTGGGAACCCGCAGGCAAGCGCTCGGGTACAATTTACCCTTACCGCGAAGAATTCAGGCGGCAGGATCGAGGGAGCCTACACTCGTTCGTTTATTGAAACGTCTACTCGGCGTGAACCCTAGACTATCCCCATAATGAGAACTATGAACAACGGCGTGAGGTACAATTTGAGCGGGAGAGGCTTTATAACCCTTCTCAGTGTTTTGCTCATTGGAACGATAGGAACCGCCCTTGCGGTATCGCTCATGCTACAAGGCATTGATACCGGACGTGTTGTGGAGGCTCATCAACAATCAAAAGAAGCGGGTTCGCTCGCTGATGCTTGTGTAGAGGCTTCGCTAAAACGTGTCCGGGACTCAGTACCAACAGCACTCCCCCTAGCTCCAACAGATTGTGGAACCAGTTGTCCACCACCTGTTGATCCTGCGGTATACCTTGAAAGCATGGTGTACACAGGAAGCGTCACGCTGAATTTGGGACAAGGTAGCTGTGTAGCGAACGTCACCACACGAGGTTCTGGAGGACGCACCATACAGTCAACCGGAACCGTCGGTCCAATAGTGAGAAAGGTAGAAGTCATTATTACCACTAGTATCAATCAAATCGTTGCCATCACTTCGTGGGAGGAAGTGGCAGATTTTTAAAGTTATGAAAAAGATTCAGTCACCGCGAGGCTTCACACTTCTCGAGATCCTGCTTGTTGTGGCAGCGATTGGTATTCTCGCCGGCATTGTTATCGTTGCACTTAACCCAGCTAAACAGCTTGGCGATACCCGCAACGCGCAACGTCATTCAGACGTAGCAACAATCCTCAATGCCGTGTTCCAGTACTCAATTGATAACAACGGTGCCGTTCCTGCATCCATTCCAACCGGCACTTGTTCTGCAACAACCGGAGAGATTTGTGCAACAGGAGCTGCAAGCTGTTCGGGACTTGCTGACCTTGGTGTACTTACCACCAACCAGAAGTACCTCACTGCTATTCCATCAGATCCTCAGGGAGGAACAGCAACAAACGGTGCTGGCTACAGCATCGTGAAGAACGCAACCACCAACCGCATCACGGTGTGTGCGCCTAAGGCAGAAAGCGGAGCATCAATCACGGTTACTCGTTAACCAAAGGTTATGTTTGAAACAGGCGCTCTAATGGGCGCCTGTTTCGTTTCCCTTTGACAAGATTTGGAATGTATAGTAGTCTTATGTCATCAACGCAGCGCTTGGTGATGTAGAAGCAAGGATCGAAGTTTCGATACCAGCCTCCTGAGTTTGATACTTACTCGTTGTGCATCTCTACACTTCACTATGTTGGAAGGAACAATTGCCACTCTTACCGATAAGGGGTTTGGCTTCATCCGTCGCGAAGGGCAGGAAAAGGATCTCTTTTTCCACTCTAAAGACCTCACAAACATCGCGTTTGATGAGCTCCGCGAAGGAGACAAACTTTCGTTTGAACTTGCAGAAGGTCCAAAAGGATCTTACGCGACAAACGTAAGCAAAATCTAATGAACCAAAGCGCCCTCACAAGGGGCGCTTTGCGTTTGTCTATATATGGAAACACTTCATTTAAGTATTGATATTGAAAAGTCCCCGAGCGAAGTGTATGAGATGATCTCAACACTCGGGGGTCTTCGTAGTTGGCTCACGCG
>CAYRRU010000051.1:0-2937 GCA_964426785.1 uncultured Candidatus Saccharibacteria bacterium
TTGACCACATTTTCGTTGACGCTGCTATCTTCCATGCCTCTGATATTCACTTTGAGCCTCAGGGACCCGAAGTGTTGGTGCGCTTCCGTATTGACGGCGTTTTGCGCGATGTCGCACGGCTTCCTAAAAAGCACTACGAAAACGTGCTGAACCGCATCAAGGTTCAGAGCGGTATTCGTATTGACGAGCACTTCGCAGCCCAAGACGGCTCCATGCACTTTGAGAACGACTCCATATCTATGGATTTGCGTACCTCAATTGTGCCCACCGTTGAAGGTGAGAAGACGGTGCTTCGTGCCCTCACCTCCTACGTCCAAGCACTCAATCTTCACGACCTTGGTCTCTCACCCCGTCATCAGGAAATACTAGAAGAGATTGCAAGCAAGCCGTTCGGCATGATTGTGGTATCGGGGCCCACCGGAGCCGGAAAAACCACAACACTCTATTCTCTTTTGAAGCTTCTTAACAAGCCGGACGTTAACATAACGACGATTGAGGACCCGGTTGAGTACCGCACACCAGGTATTAACCAAATCCAGGTGAATGCGGTAACCAACCTTACCTTTGCTCGTGGTCTGCGCTCTATTGTTCGCCAGGACCCGGACATTATTCTGGTGGGAGAAATTCGTGACTCGGAGACGGCTGAGATTGCGGTGAACGCAGCACTCACCGGACACCTTCTCCTTTCTACATTCCACTCAAACGATGCAGCAACCGCCATTCCCCGTCTTCTTGATATGGGTATTGAGCCGTTTCTTTTGGCCTCAACGCTTGAACTTATTGTGGCGCAACGACTGGTCCGCAAGATTTGTGAGAAGTGCAAGAGAAGCGGCACCTTTACGGCAAGTGACCTTATAAAGGTGAACAAGCGCCTGGCTCCGTACTTCAGTGGCTCCGTTACCCTCTATGAAGGATCAGGCTGTGAGGCGTGTGGGTACTCAGGATTCAAGGGACGCAGTGCCATTTTTGAGTTTGTCGTCGTGACTCCTGAAATACAGAACGTGGTTCTCAAAAACCCATCCGCTAAAGAAATAGCAGCACTCGCATACACGGACGGGAATCCAACACTCTTTGAAGATGGTATTGAGCGTGTGAAGGCGGGGACCACCACACTTGATGAACTCCTTCGTGTCGCTGAACCTCCTGACGTCGTGTAGCTATGCACAACCCGCTTCTCAAGCGTCTTTCAAACAAACTCTCGCTCATAGGCGTTAGCCACGACCGCGACTATTTCATTGAGAACATGGGCGTGCTCATTGGCTCGGGTATGCCCATCCTTGAGGCGATTGATGCCATACGCGAGGAACTACGTTCGCGCGCAATGCAGAACTTAGTTAACGAGATGCGTGCAGATATTGAAGCGGGAGTCGCCTTCTCTACTGCACTTGAACGAAGCGGTATCTTCTCACACCACGCAATCTCACTAGTACGCATTGGAGAAGCATCGGGACGATTGACCGAGAACTTGAAAATTGTTGCTGAAGAGCAGGAACGGGAACGAACCCTCTCCTCTAAACTCCGCTCAGCAATGATGTATCCCTTGTTTGTTCTTGGCGTGACGCTCACGGTTGGTATTGGTATCGCGTGGTTCATCCTGCCGAAGCTTTCCACCATCTTCACGCAACTGGATATTGAGCTTCCACTTATCACACGTCTTTTGATTGGCGCCGGCACGTTCCTAACTCTTCATGGCGCAGTCGCCATTCCCCTTTTTGTATTGTTCTTAAGTGCGCTCTTCTTGGTGGTATTTGTCATTCCGGGTACCAAAAGAATTGGCGAGGAATTCCTTCTCTCGGCTCCTGGTATTGGAAGACTCGTTCGTGAAATTGAACTTGCGCGTTTTGGATACTTGCTCGGCACCCTGCTGAATGCTGGTGTGCCCATTGTGTTATCGCTTCAATCGTTAGCCGCGTCTGCCTCCTTCACCTCATACCGTAACTTCTTTACACACGTAGCAACATCCATTGATGACGGATTCTCCTTTAGGGAGAGTTTTGATAGGTACCCACACACCAGACGCCTCATTCCAACACCCGTCGCGCAACTAGTGGTTGCGGCCGAGCGGTCAGGTTCTTTGGCTGAGACCTTTCGCAAGATCGGGGAGCAGTATGACGAACGTACCGAAACAACAACCAAAGATCTGGCTGTTATGTTGGAACCTATTCTGCTCGTGATTGTGTGGCTTGGCGTTGTTGGCGTCGCCGTTGCCGTTATCCTTCCTATATATAGTTTGCAAGGCCAGCTCGCCAAACAACAGTCTTCAACAATTCCACAAACCGAGTATGTAGCTCCCCCTTCTTTGTTTGTCCAAACCATTGCAACAAGTACTGAAATAGCTGTATTTGCGAACCGTGATAGTGAAGGAGACGCTATTGCAACACTTACACCTGAAACAACGTATGAATATTTGGAGCACACGGATGAGTGGTACCAAGTAGTTGCGTGTACGCCAACGGCAGTATGTGACCCACTCATCATTGGATGGGTTCCGGAAGACTATGTATCGGAAACTCCCTAATCCCCGTGGGCTCTCGCTCATAGAAATGATTCTGGTGGTGGCCCTGATGGCGCTTCTTGGATCTATTTCCCTTGGTGCGTATAGAGGATTGTCGTTTCAGACTGAAGTAGACGCAGCATCTCATGAGTACGCTCAGTCACTACGCAAAGCACATGCGCTCGCACGCAGTATGACGGGTGACACGACGTGGGGCGTGCGAGTAGAGAACGACCGCGTCATCGTCTTTCAAGGTACGAGCTACGCAACCCGTGTACAAAGTCGTGATGAGGTAACCCCATTTGAAGGCGCTCTTACCGTTGGCGGTGTGCAAGAAGTAACGTTCGCAAAGTTCAGCGGTACCCCATCCGTTTCAGGCACCACCTCGTTTACCTCTGGTAATAACGATATTCGTTTGGTTGATATTACGCAGTGGGGTATCG
>CAYRRU010000052.1:0-2747 GCA_964426785.1 uncultured Candidatus Saccharibacteria bacterium
ATTTGCATTTCCTAGTAACACCCTGTATAGTGCCCGAATCGCCATGTACAGGTTAAGCCTGGACCAAGGGCCGAGAGTCGTTTGACCTCGCGCTACTTGCTGGCGCGATTTACTTTTATGAAATTCATCCTTGCTCGCAAAGAGCGCATGACCCAGATCTGGGGAGAGGACGGCCGTGTTATGGTCGGTACTTTGCTTAAGACTAGCCCACTTGTGGTAACACAGGTGAAAACTCCTGATTCTAAGGATGGGTATGCTGCCGTGCAGGTTGGGTTTGAAGAGCAGAAAGTATCGCGCGTAAACAAAGCAGAGCTTGGACACACCAAGGGCAAGGGATACAAGGTGGTTCAGGAGTTCCGTACCGACGACGCTGCTACCTACGAAGTAGGAAAGGAGATCGGTATTGATACCTTTGCGGTTGGTGACGCGGTTACCGTTGTCGGCACCACCAAAGGAAAGGGATTCCAGGGTGTGGTGAAGCGTCACGGTTTCCATGGAGGACGTCGTTCACACGGTCAGAAGCACTCAGAGCGCGAGCCAGGTTCTATTGGAGGAGGAGGACGCGCCGGTGGTCGCGTCATCAAGGGTATGCGCATGGCCGGCCGTATGGGTGGAGACCGCGTCACGGTGTCAGGTCTTCGTGTGCTTCATATTGATGCTGCTAAAGGCGAGATCATTATTTCAGGAGCTGTTCCCGGAGCAAAGGGAACACTTCTTGAGGTCGTCTCAAAATAATTATTTGACCTATGGCAACTTCAACCAAGACAACTCCCGCAAAGAAAGCTCCTGCTAAGAAAGCAGTAGCGCCAAAGGCGGAGAAGGCTCCTAAGAAGGTAAACGCAACACTTGAAGCGTCTGTCTTCTCTATGGGTGGCAAGGACACGGGAACTATCCAGCTTCCTGCTGAGCTCTTCGGTGTGTCTTGGAACGCAGACCTCGTACACCAGGTGGTGGTTGGTATGCAGGCAAACGCGCGTCCAACCGTTGCGCACACGAAGTTCCGTGGAGAGGTTCGTGGTGGCGGTAAGAAGCCATGGAAACAAAAGGGAACGGGACGCGCGCGTCACGGCTCACGTCGCTCTCCTATCTGGAAGGGTGGAGGTGTAACCCACGGTCCACGCGCTGAGAAGGACTACTCCGTAAAGATCAACAAGAAGATGCGTGCATCTGCACTCATGTCCGTACTTTCCAAGAAGTGGAAGGATGGTGAGATCATCTTTGTTGATACCCTCGCGTTTGCGGCTCCTTCAACCAAGGACGCTAAGGCAGCACTTGTTGCGATTGCTAGCGCAAGCGATACCCGCGAGCTCGTTACCAAACGCAAGAACGCAGCCGTCATCGCATTGTCTTCAAAGAATGTTGCAACCGAGAAGTCTCTTCGCAACATGAGCAACTACACGCTTGAGGAGATGCGTAACCTAAACCCAGTAGACCTGGTGACTAAGAAGTACTTGGTTATTGAAAACCCTACGGAGGCTTTCAAGGTGCTTCAGGCACGTCTGGCCAAATAACATACTGACTTATGGCACTCTTTTCACGAAAACCATCACGTAGCGCTCCTGGCAAAGGCGCCCCTAAGAAGCAGGTAAAGGACGACGGACGCCTTGCGTACGTACTCAAGCGCCCATGGCTTTCTGAGAAGGCACTTCTTGGAACCGAGAACGGCGTATACGTCTTTGAAATTCCAGCTGGTGCTACCAAGACCGATGTGGCTCTTGCGGTTGAGAAGTTCTACAAAGTGAAGCCTCGTCAGATTCGTGTTGCACACCTACCTGCAAAGAAGATCTCGTTGCGCACCCGTCGCGGTGTAGGGGTTCGTGCACGACGCCACAAGGCATATGTGTACCTTAAGAAGGGTGACACCATTCAGTTCGCATAACGATTATGAAAACATACAAGCCAACATCTCCGAGCCGTCGCAACATGACGACGCTCCCATACAAAAAGCTTCTCTCTGGCGACAAGCCAATGAAGAGCCTTTTGTCTACCAAGAAGGATCGTGCCGGTCGCAACAATGCAGGTCGCATCACCGTTCGCCACCAGGGTGGAGGACACAAGCGTCGTCTACGCAACGTTGACTTTACCTACGCCAAGAAGGACATCCCTGCAAAGGTTGAGACCATTGAGTATGATCCATACCGCACTGGTTTCATTGCTCGCGTGGTGTTCGCAGATGGAGAGCGCCGTTACGTACTTGCGCCTAAGGATGTAAAGGTAGGAGATACCTTCATTGTGTCTGAAGAGGCACCTATTAAGCCTGGAAACCGCACTTCTCTTGGTCGCATTCCTTCAGGTACCTTCGTATACAACGTTGAGCTTAAGGTTGGTGCAGGTGCTCGTCTTGCACGTTCTGCAGGTAACTATGCTGAGGTGGTAGCGCATGACGCTGGATACACACAGCTGAAGCTTCCTTCAACAGAGATTCGTAAAGTGTCTGACCTTTGTTTCGCTTCTATTGGCGCCGTTGGAAACGAGAACAGCCGTTTGGTGAAGTATGGAAAGGCTGGTCGCTCACGTTGGAAGGGTATTCGCCCAACTGTTCGTGGTACTGCGATGAACCCTGTTGATCACCCACACGGAGGTGGTGAAGGACGTCAGGGCAGGGGTCTGCGCCGTGCCAAGAGCATGTGGGGCAAGCCAACCGGCAAGGGTCAGAAGACTCGTACGCCGAAGAAGTATTCAAACGTCTTCATTGTGTCTCGCCGAAAGGTTGGAAAGAAGCGATAAGAATAAAACAAAAGGCCCTC
>CAYRRU010000053.1:0-2574 GCA_964426785.1 uncultured Candidatus Saccharibacteria bacterium
AGCCACTCCTAAGTAGTACTTACGTCCGCGCTTCGCAAGGGAGTAAAGGAATGAGGCGGTATCGTCCGACTTCATCATCCACCACGCCTCATCAATCACGAGCAAGCGCTTTTTAAGTTCATGACGCACCGCGTTCCAAATGAAGTGTGTAACGATGTACATCGCCACAGGCTTCAACTCGTCTTCCATGTCACGCACGGAGAACACAATGAACTGCTTATTAATATCAACGTTGGTTGGTTGGTTAATGAATCCAGACCACGTTCCGTGCGTGTATTTAGAAAGGCGCTGAACCAATGATTCACTTCCCTCCATGCCCGACAACACACTTTCAAAGTCTGAAAGAAGTGGTGGTTCAAGTCCGGTAAAGTCAGCGTCCCCTGTGATGTCTTTGAGTGCGTAGGTTTCAGTGACGGCGCGGTCAACAATAGCGTCTTCTTCAGGCGTCAGTCCGCCAAGCATGATGCGGAAGAGGCCAACGAGGTTAATGATGTTGGAGCGGAGAATGTCGGCCGGGTTCTCATCATCCTTCACCGGAGGCAAATCAAACGGATTGATATGGTTCTCACTTGAAAGAGAGATGTTAAAGAGGCGTCCACCGGTTGCTTGAGCCAAGTACTCATACTCACGCTCAGGGTCAATCACAATAACGTCCGTATCAAACATGAGTGAACGTAGAATCTCCAACTTCACCGCGTAACTCTTTCCCGAACCTGACTTCGCAAACACCACCGAGTTGTAGTTCTCAAGCGAGAAGCGATCAAAAAGCACCAACGACGCGTTGTGTCGGTTAATGCCGTAGAGAATTCCGCGGTCACTCGTAAGGTCAAAGGAGACGAATGGAAAGAGTGAGGAGAGTGGTGAGGAGTTTAGCTTGGTGTGCACCATGAGCTCGTCGTTAGCGAGCGGAAGTGTTGAGCGGAAGCCTTGCTCCTGCTGGAAGAGCGCAGGTTTGGTGTACACAAGCTTCGCATCAAGAATGCCGCGAATCTCAGCTTCCACCTTATCAAGCTCTTCTTTGGTAGAGCCGTATGCCGTGATGTAGAGGCCTACCTCAAACAATCGCTCCTGCGCTTGCTGAAGCTGGTCACGCAACTCCTCAAGGTCGCGGTATGCGGTATCAAGCATCGGGTCGCGCACAAACCCCTTCTCTTCCCTTTCAGAGATCTGGCTCTGTACCTCAGCCACTTTCTTTTGGAAGTTGCGCATCACGAGCCCTGTTTCAAGCGGATGGATATGTATCGCAATATCCAACTGCTTGCTCATGTTAATGATTGGGGTGAACCAACTATCACTGAGGAAGCGTGGGTAGGAGATGGTGTACATGCTTCGTGAGAACTTCTCCCCAATCTCAAGTTCCCTACTCCCCACCTTAAGTGCGGCAGGCGCTATGGTGTCCGCCAAATCAAGTTCCCCTGCAGCATAAATATCCTTTGGAAGCACCGGTGTTATTTCCGGCGTCCCTTCGTTCTTCTTGTTGAAAAAATCAAGTAGTGCCATACAGGTTTATTGAGAAAGATGAATAGGATTCTCGTTCTCGCTTGGGTTAAATGAGCGATACAAAAGCTCAATGATCTCTTCCGTACCAAGCGGAACTGCACGTACTCCACTCCCCGCTAACGCGCTTCCCACAAGCGCCATGCGCTGTTCAAGCTGAACGCGGTATTCATTAAAGGTTGCGTCCGACACATCAGACATGTTGGGACCTCCTCCTGTGGCTTTATTCAGGAACGGAAGCGCGTTCGCCACTTCACTTACGGGTGCTGCGATAAAAGGAACGGCAACATAGAAAAGTTTCGTCATAATCTCTGCCCCATCCATGAATGAACGAATGAACTGGATGTATTCACGAAGCTGTATGCGCATGAGTTCAGAGCTTTGCTTATCAACGCGCTCTTCAAGAAGTGCAAGGTACGGACGAATATCCATCTTGCGTGAGTGGATGGTAATTTCCACAGAGAAATCAAGCGTGTTGAGGAAGTTTTGAAAGCCACCAATGATTGCCTTCTGCTCGTCTTCCGACTTCAAGGCAAAGTTAATGGAGGAGCACATGAGAATACCCCTAAAGCTTCCGTCCTTAAGAATAATCACACCATTGCGGATCTCTTTGACGGGAACAAATGATTGCGCTGCTTTAGGTGCTTGCATGACTATTGATTAGTATCCTTTATATCAAGCGACCACGCGAGTTCGTGAAGCTTATTTTGTGACAATCCGAGCTTTGCGCGCGTTTCAACCGCAGGCGTTACGGGTGCGACGGGCACATTGTCTATGGTTTTCTCTTCTTTCTTCCACAAATACAGGCGACTGCCGAGGTAGTAGTTAAAACCAGACTCCAGTATCTCAACAAACGGCTTGTTGTTTACCTTGTAGAACGCAAGCGCCATGGTGAACGCACCAAGCGGGAGCGCAAGCGCGATACCAATGATGCGCGGAAGGTAGAGGACCAGTGCTACGCAAATACCAAGACCACCAGCAACATAGACGAACTGCTTTATTGAAAGCGGTCCAAATATTTTCTCTTCAACTTCTATGAACTGTGGCACCTGGTACTCCATTGCATACAGTATAGCA
>CAYRRU010000054.1:0-2504 GCA_964426785.1 uncultured Candidatus Saccharibacteria bacterium
GGTGTCCTTCATCGGACCTTTTCCATCAACGGGTGCCCCGAGCGGGTTCACTACGCGACCAATTAGACTCTCACCCACAGGAATGGACAGCAAGCGACCGAGTCGGCGTACAAGCATGCCTTCGTACACTTTTGACGCATCTCCAAGAATGGCCGCACGCACCCCGTCTTCCTCAAGGTTTAGCACAAGACCATATACAACGTCAGTGTCTTTAAGGGCTTCTTCAAGAGTTCGGTCAAACGTTGGGTCAAACATGACCATCTCAGTCATGACAGCCTTTTCAAGACCATCAATTTCTGCGATACCGTCTCCTGTCGCACGCACGATACCAGTCTCTTCTTGATCTTTGATCGAAGAGATCCCGGCAATTTCTGCTTCAATTCGCTTAATAATGCTGTCCATAGCTGTGTATGACTAATAAGTTATGACGTAATTCGTCGGTAGAGGTCAATAAGAGAACGCTTTGCTGATTGGTCTATAAGCACGCTGCCTTTTCGTGCACGCCACCCTGATATCAAATCAGGATTTATCACTACGCGTGGGTTGCTCATACCCATTGATTCAACCTCACGCAGTGCTTCCGCCATGTCGTCTTTTTTAGCAATCTCAAGAAGAGGATTCTCAAACGCATTCTTTTGCTGCTGTTCGCGCAATGCGTGCACAATACCAGGAAGAAGTTTGACACGTCCTGTATCTTTTAGGTGCTTAAACAGCGCCGTCACAAGCTGTGCTTCTGACGTTCCTTTTTTGAGTAGTGCCTGTATGGCGCGTGCGTAGGCTGTATGCATGGTGTGTTATGCCTTCTCGCGAAGAACTTTCTCTGCCGCAAGCACGGCAAGACGGGCAATTTCTTGCTCACTTTCTCGCAACGCTTTGGCGGAAGCTTCTTGTGCGCGTGCTTCAGCGTCAGCAGCTACATCAGCAGCACGCGCCTCAGCTTCTTTAAGAATGCGAGCCTTCTCTCCCTGTGCGGTTTCGCGTGCACTTGCAACGATACCTTCGGCTTCGCCTTCTGCGTTGCGCAGGCGCGTCTGAACGTGTGTGTCTGCTTCAGCAAGCTTTTGTTCAGCTTCAGCAGCGTCACGCACCCCCTGCGCTACCTTCTCCTTTCGCTCATCAAGCGTTTTGAGAACCGGCTTATAGAGCAGATACGTGAGTGCAGCAAGAAGCACACCGAAGTTTATCGCTTGAGCAATAAGAAGCTTCCAGTCAATGCCGAATGCGCCAAAGAGTTGTTCCATACGAGTAATACGGGCAGTGCCCTTGAATGATTAGACGAACTTGATGATGAAGGACACAACGAGTGCAAGAATACCGAGCGCCTCAGCAAACACGATTGCAAGAATCATGTTTGAAACAATTTTTCCTGAAGCCTCAGGATTGCGCCCAATAGCGTCCATTGCACGTCCACCAATGAGTCCAATACCAATGCCGGGACCGAGAACACCAAGGCCAGCGGCAATCGCCATACCAATCAACTGTGCTGATTCCAATTCCATAATGAAGTTTCTAATTTTGTAATCGGTCCATCCTGGAGCCGCACGGAAGCAAGAGCCTAATGGCTCTCATTCCCATGCGGTTCCATGATTGCAAGCTTAATGAAGAACAAGGTAAGCATGGCAAACACGACTGCCTGAATAAACCCAACAAACACTTCAAAGCCCATAAGCGGCACGGGAAGCAGATACGGCACAAAGAATGCCGCCACCACCAGCATGACCTCTCCCGCAAACACGTTTCCGAAAAGACGGAAGGAGAAAGACACCAAACGTCCGAGGTTTGATATGAGCTCAATGATACCGACCGCAAAGTTGACCGGGCTCGTGAAGTTTATGTACTTCATAAGGTATGATGCACCGCCCAACATCTTTAGCCCAGTGATTTCAATGGTGAGGAAAGAAATAATGGCGAGCGCAAGCGTGAGATTAAGGTCCGCTGCAGGCGCTCTGAGGAAAGGAATAAGACCTCCGTGCCCGTTATCAAGTCCAACCGTTCCAATACCAGGCAAGAAAGCAAGTTCGTTAGCGACAAGGACAAAAAGAAAGATAGTCATAATGAGCGGGAAGAATTTCCGCGCAAGAGACTCACTTTCTAGAATCTCGGTCATGTATCCAAGAACCCCTTCAAATACCCATTCAACACCAGCTTGAATTTTGCCTGGTATAAGAGAAAGCTTGCGCTTAAGTAGGGCGGCGAGAACGATAAGTACGCCAACCACAATCCACGTCATGATAAGCGCGTTCGTAATGGGAAACCCTCCAATGTTCGCAACATCTTCGGCCTTCAAAACGACATGAATAGGGCTTGCGTGCTCAACCTCAGCCGTGTGTGTCTCCACAGCTGGTGCCATCTCTTCTGCATGTGTAAGTGACGCCATACTAAATGAGCGTTTCTATACGTACAAAAAGACCCCTCTGGGCCAATACCCTTTCCATAGAGCTAGTGTATCAAACGATAGAGGTTGGGGCAAAATGAAAAAGTCGGGGCCCTGGCGTTCTGCCAAG
>CAYRRU010000055.1:0-2409 GCA_964426785.1 uncultured Candidatus Saccharibacteria bacterium
TGACCGAATCAAAGTTCATCATGGTTGTCGAAGACGACCCAATCCTTAAAAACCTGCTGGGCCACACCTTTGCAGGGAAGTATCAGACACTCTACGCCTCAGACGGAAACGAGGCACTTGCTTTGTTTGAACAGTACAAGCCCTCTCTTGTGCTCCTTGACCTTATGCTCCCAACCATGGACGGGTTTGCGGTGCTTCAGGCTATTCGCTCTCGAACAGATGAACTTAAATCAGTGCCAATTATCATTGTGTCTAACCTCGGACAAGGCTCAGACATTGAGAAAGCGAAATCTATGGGGGCTAATGACTACCTCGTGAAAGCAGAAGTTGAGATTGAGGAGATCGTGAAGAAGATTGAGGGAATGCTTGAAGTCCAGACACCTCCCGCAGCTGTCTAGAAAGTGATATAATTGGACTTGTACCTGCCCCTCCACGGGCAGGATATTTCCATACATGAAGAAAGCAAAGAAACACGAGCAACATCAAGGCGCTGATTGGATATCAGTGAAGGGAGCTCGTACCCATAACCTTAAGAACGTATCAGTTGATATGCCTCGTGGTGTGATGACCGTTATTACGGGCCTTTCAGGTTCTGGAAAATCGTCCCTTGCCTTTGACACCATCTTTGCAGAGGGTCAGCGCCGATATGTTGAGTCTTTGTCTGCGTATGCGCGTCAGTTTTTGAACCAAATGCAGAAACCAGATGTTGATGAGATTACAGGCCTCTCTCCAGCTATTTCCATTGACCAAAAGTCTCGCTCCAATAACCCACGCTCAACAGTTGCTACGGTGACCGAAATCTACGACTACCTCCGCGTGCTCTATGCACGTGCTGGTCAGCCGTACTGTGTGAATCATGATGTGCCCATTGAAAAGCTCTCTAAGGAGGAAATGATCCGTCTCATCATGATGCGTATCAAAGCGCGTAGTGACGCGAAAGCGAAAGAAGTGATGGGTGTTGCGGTTGATAAGACAGCAGTCACCGTATTTGCTCCTGTGGTTGTTGGGCGCAAAGGTGAGTACTACCAGCTTCTTTATGATCTCTTGGGTAAGGGATACGAGAAGGTAGTGATTGATGGAAAGCCTCAGTCGCTACGTGAGAAGGTAGTGCTTGATCGTAATAAGCGACATGACGTTGATGCCGTTGTTGACTCCATCTTTGTCTCAGAGTTCACGCGTAACCCAGACACCGCGCGTGAGCGTCTTTCTGAAGCGCTTGAGCTTGCTCTTAAAGAGGCTGATGGACTTGTAAAGATAGGACACGCAGACGGCAGTGTTGAAACGATGTCGGCAAAGTTCATTTGTCCTGACGATGGTATGTCGTTCCCTGAGGTTGAACCACGTCTCTTTTCCTTCAATAGTCCGTATGGCGCGTGTCCAAGTTGTAACGGACTTGGTACCAAGTCTCTGTTTTCAACAGATGTATGTCCCGTGTGTGAAGGCAAGCGACTTCGCCCTGAGGCACTTCGCGTGTATCTCAAAGGCAAGGCAAAGGGACTAGGGATTAATGTTGTTGATTTCACGAACTTCTCCATCAGGGAAGCGGCTGACTTTTTGGATGGTGTTGAATTGTCAGCGCTTCGTATGGAGATTGCAGAACCCATCATTAAAGAGATTCGTAATCGCCTGCAGTTCATGTTGAATGTGGGTCTTGATTATCTGACCTTGAACCGCTCTGCAGCCACATTGTCTGGAGGGGAAGCTCAGCGCATTCGTCTCGCGTCACAGCTTGGCACAGGCCTTGTAGGGGCTCTTTATGTGCTTGATGAGCCAACTATTGGACTTCATCAGCGGGATAACGACCGCTTGATTCAAACCCTTATATCTTTGAAAGAGCTCGGGAACACTATTCTTGTGGTGGAGCATGATGAGGATACTATTTATGCCGCTGACTACATTGTTGATATTGGTCCGGGTGCAGGTGTGCACGGCGGTAATGTCGTTGCGACTGGGTGGCTTGATGAGCTACTCACCGCTCCAAAGAATGACACTAACTCACTTACCCTCTCCTACCTTCGTGGAGAGACGGAGATTCCGGTGCCTGAGGAGCGTCGCACGAGCGAGAAAGGGTCCATTAAGGTTACGGGTGCGACACTCCATAACCTGAAGAATCAGAACATTGAAGTTCCTCTAGGGAAGCTTGTGTGTATTACTGGCGTCTCAGGTTCCGGCAAGTCCACGTTCCTCTATGACATTTTGCACAAGAACATAGCGGCGCGTTTGTCTAAGCGCGAAGCTCCAATAGAGCATGCAGCTTCTATTACAGGTACTGAGTATGTGGGACGCGCCGTATTGATTGATCAGTCTCCAATTGGGCGCACACCGCGCTCAAACCCTGCAACGTATACGGGTGCGTTCACCCATATTCGTGACTTGTTCGCTTCAACCGCAGAAGCTCGTGCTCGTGGA
>CAYRRU010000056.1:0-2397 GCA_964426785.1 uncultured Candidatus Saccharibacteria bacterium
TTGCGGAGGCGGAGAGATTCGAACTCTCGAGACCCTTTCGAGTCTGCCGCCTTTCCAAGGCGGTGCACTAGACCACTATGCGACGCCTCCGTAGCAACCGTTATAGCACTATTACCCTCGTCCAAGAAGCGCAGCCACACGCTCCTCAACAGGTGGATGTGTTGCAAACAACTTATTCACAAACTTCCCGGCGTTTGCCCCAAACGGGTTACTAATGAAAAGGTGTGCGGTTGCGTGGTTTGCCGTGTGCATGGCTCCCCCATAACCAGCAATCTTCTGCAGTGCCGAGGCAAGTCCTTCGGGATACCGGGTAAGGAGAGCACCAGACGCGTCAGCCAGAAACTCCCGGCGCCTGGAGACCGCAAGTTGAATAAGTTGGGCTGCGATAGGTGCCAGGATGATGCCGGCAATCGCAACAACCATAAGAAGCGCGTTACCCTTTCCATTATCTCGGTCACCTCCTCCATGAAATGACATGCGCAAGAAGATGTCGGCAATTATCGCAATGAATCCTGCAAGCACCACCGCAACCGTCATCACCAACATATCTTTGTTCTGAATATGTGAGAGCTCGTGCGCAATCACACCTTCAAGTTCCTGACGGTTCATCATTCCGAGAAGTCCGGTCGTGGCCGCCACCACCGCGTGCTTCTCATCACGTCCCGTCGCAAACGCGTTAGGCGCGGGATCATCAATGACGTAGAGCTTAGGCATCGGGAGACCCGCAGCAATAGAGAGGTTTTCGGTGACGGTGTAGAAGTCAAAGAATTCCTCGCGCGTTGCGGGGTGCGCCTTGGTCATAGAGAGCACCAGCTTGTCGGAGAACCAGTAGCTTCCTATGTTCATGAACACGGAGAAGATCACCGCACCATAGAGAATAGCGGGACTATCGTAGTACCAGGAGACTGCCCACCCGACCAGAATAACCAGCGTAAAGAAACCAAGCATAAGTGCCCAGGTCTTCCATACGTTTTCTGTGCGTTCTTGATAGAGGGTAGCCATACAAGATTAGTGATGATCATTTATCCTCTCTTAATAGTTCCTCCACGGAATTCTTAAAATGCTCAAAGTGCGAATGCTGGGCCCTTTCAACCAATTGCAGCCAATTGACTTCTCCCTGCATAAATACTTGAACTTGTGTTCCATCCTCCTCAATATAACTTGCTTTCGAGCTAATCGTGCGTAATTCTTCGGCAATTTTTTCTAACTCTTCAAGTGAGTACTTCGTCCTAAGTTCAGAAACGATAATTCCGTCTTCGTGACCAGCCAACTCAGGCGCTTCCTTTATCGTATTCCTAGCCTCTTCCAGCAACGGATACAATTTATTTCTCAAGTCACGAATACCAACGTCATACGCCTCTCCTTTTGAGCTCACCTCAAAGCGAGGGCGTTCGCTCATAGTTAGAACGCAACCTTCACCGCGTCACGCGCCGCAGCCTCAGACTCCGCAAGTTCAAACAGATCCATCTTCTTGAATGAGAACATTCCCCCGATGAGATTTCCAGGAAACTGCTCAAGGCCGGTGTTGAGCGCCATAACGTTCTGGTTGTAGAAACGACGAGCTGCTTGGATTTTGTCTTCGGTGTTTGCAAGTTCCTTCTGAAGCTCAAGGAAGTTCGTGTTGGCCTTAAGGTCCGGGTATGCCTCGGAGATAGCAAAGATAGACTTCAGTGCTCCGGTCAACATGTTCTCGGCCTGCGCATGTTCTTCAACAGACTGCGCACCCATAGCAGCTGAGCGTGCTTTAGTAACATTCTCAAATGCAGAAGCCTCGTGTGCCGCGTATCCCTTCACGGTCTCAACTAGGTTAGGGATAAGGTCATAGCGACGTTTCATCTGCACCTCAATATCTGACCATGCTTCTTTTGCACGGTTAACCAGAGACACAAAACCGTTAAAGGCGAATATTACCCACAGCACAACGAGTGCGAGCACTCCAAGAACGATGTATAGGATAGTCATATACTTCTATTGTATGAACTCATTTTATAAACACAAGAGCCGCTCGTTTGAGCGGCTCTTGTGTACTTAGAATCCCATTCCTCCCATGTCTCCCATGTCAGGCGATGCACTCTTTGGCTCAGGAATATCCGCTACAGCAGCCTCGGTAGTTAGGAAGATGGCGGCGGCAGACACCGCGTTCTCAACCGCGCTTCGAGTTACCTTCACCGGATCAATAATTCCGGCTTCAGCCATATCCTCCACTTCAACGCCCGCAAGAGCGTCGTAGCCTGCAAAGCCTTTGGCACTCTGAACTTTCTCCACAATCACGTCAGCGTTATCTTTTCCGCAATTGAGAAGAATCTGACGAAGGGGAGCCGCGAGCGCTCGTGAGACAATCGCAAACCCGGCTTCCTCATCTTTAGAATCAAACTCCCATGACTCTGGATCAAGCAG
>CAYRRU010000057.1:0-2274 GCA_964426785.1 uncultured Candidatus Saccharibacteria bacterium
TCAGTCTCGCCAATAGCGCGCTCCAACGATCCGGTCATGACGTCGGCGTAGAGAATGACGCGACCAAGAATGTTGCGCGCTGCGCGCCCAATAGTCTGAATGAGTGCAGTGTCCGAGCGCAAAAAGCCTTCTTTATCAGCATCCAGAATCCCGACAAGCTCAACTTCAGGAAGATCCAGTCCTTCTCGAAGCAAGTTAACGCCAACCAAAATATCAAACTTTCCTTTCCGGAACTCGGTAAGAATAGTGATGCGATCAATGGTTTTTACGTCACTATGCAAATATTCAGCAGCAATACCCTTCTCGCGCAAGAACGTGGAGAGGTCTTCCGCCATTTGTTTGGTGAGGGTCGTTGCGAGGACACGCCCACCGTTCTTAATGACGCTTTCTGACTCAGCAATGAAGTCCGCAATCTGCCCTTTATAACTTCCCGTCTCAACCACGGGTCTGACAATAAGTTCAGGGTCGGTAAGTCCCGTCGGACGAATGATTTGCTCAACAATTTGCCCATGAGGAGGAACACTCTTCTCCTTTTCGTAGGGCCCCGGTGTTGCGGACGTAAAGATGACCTGACCAATGCGCTTTTCAAACTCATCAAACTTCAGTGGGCGGTTGTCGCGCGCTGACGGCAAACGAAATCCGTGCTCAACAAGCACGTCTTTGCGCGAGCGATCTCCAGCATACATACCGCCAATTTGTGAGACGGTGACGTGCGACTCATCAATCACGGTAAGGAAGTCAGCAGAACCGTCTTTTTTGTGCGGGAAGTAGGAAAGCAGTGTGTGTGGTGGTTCTCCTGGATCTCGTCCATCAAAGTGGCGCGAGTAGTTTTCAATACCGCTCGTATATCCCATCTCACGAATAAGTGAAATATCGTGCATGGTGCGACGCTTTAGGCGTTCATGCTCAAGCTCCTTTCCTTCTCGCTTGAGTTGTGCAAGACGTTCATCCAGTTCTCGTTTGATATCTTCCAGTGCGCGTGTTCGTTCCTCCTCGTTGGTCACGAAGTGCTTTGCCGGGAACACAAAGACTGATTCAGGACTCTCAGAGCGCGCTCGTGTAATAGGATCAAGTGTTTCAAGCGCAATGACTTTCTCCTCGTCAAAGGCAACACGATATATCGCGCGCTCGTTGACCGGCATAAGTTCAAGAGAGTTCCCGACAGCACGGAATTGTCCGGGAGAAAGGTCTGCAGTAGTGCGTTCAAAGTAGATACCCACGAGCTTGCGGATAAGCGCTGCCCGGTTCTCAACGTGCCCCACCTTAAGCTTTACGTGAACCTTCTCATATTGCTCAGGGGAACCAAGTCCATAAATAGCAGATACGGACGCGACAATAATGACGTCGTTTTTGGTGAGGAGCGCTTGAGTTGCAGCGTGGCGTAGACGATCAATCTCCGCATTAATCTGGGCTTCCTTTTCTATATAGGTATCAGAGTGTGCAATGTACGCCTCGGGCTGGTAGTAGTCGTAATAGGAAACAAAATAGTGGACAGGGTTCTCGGGAAAGAACTCGCGATATTCCTGAGCAAGCTGAGCAGCCAGTGTTTTGTTATGTGCCAGCACCAGTGTGGGCTTTTGAATCTCGTTGATGACGTTGGCTACCGTAAAGGTCTTCCCAGAGCCGGTGACGCCAAGAAGCGTCTGATGTGTAAGACCATTCTTAACACCCGCCACGAGCGATTCTATGGCCTTTGGTTGATCTCCTGCTGGAGGAAAGGGTGTATGGAGTTTAAATGCAGACATTACGAGCAGTGTACCAAATTGCGCATGTTCTGGCGTATACTTGGGCTTAGGCTTTGGAGGATACGCACATGCTCGATACCCGAGATTTCTGCCGCTATCTCCGCTCCGTTCGCGATGGCGAAATGGATGTGCCCACGTCATGGGCCAACCGCTTTGGCTTCGGAGATGAACCTTTAGCGAACAGAATACTGTACCGACTCACTCACGCGTTTGAGAAGGTAACACTTGACGACGTGGTTCTTGCACTTGCGCACGGAGCAATGAACGCTTCCGCAACGCATGTAACCATGCTTGGTACCATCAAGCACAAGACCGACACGAACGACATTGACACGCGAGTTATTGAGTTCTTGATGGAGCTTTCGTTTGAACCGTTTGAACTCTGGTACGGAGTAAGTTCGTACCGCACTAGAAAAGAGAACAAGCTCATGTACGCGGTTGGGCTTGCTCTCTTCTCAACTGAGGAGGAGAAGATTCAATCCGAATATTGCGAAGGAGAGATCATGGTGAGCGGTTAACCCCGCTCACT
>CAYRRU010000058.1:0-1266 GCA_964426785.1 uncultured Candidatus Saccharibacteria bacterium
TTTTAAAGTCAGCCCTTGTACTAAAGGTTTCTGAAGTTCAGGAACGACTACTGCAGCAGGGTATTACGGTGCAGGAGATCCGGTAGTATTCTCGTTTTCAAAACCAGGGAGTGTTTCAAGAACCCCAGGAGGAATAACTTCATGTAGCAAACCATTTGCGTCAGGAGTCATGTTAGGGGTGGGCTGTCCGGTGAAATTAACGCCGTACTCCCAGTACGGGAACTGGCCATCACCTTGGGAGGTTCCACCACCAAGCGGATTATCTTTGTTTACCCAATAGAGGATGTCGTGGGTGCCAGAAGGGCCAGAAGACACACCACGAAGCGCAGGAGGTGCGTTCTCAGGAATACCACGAGGCTCTCCAAAGTATTCCTGTGGGTATTTGCGTAGGGCTTCTTGCATCACAGCGTTCCACATAGGCGCAACCACATATCCTGCGATCTCTCGTACCATCGCTGAGTTGTTGTTGTTTCCGGCCCACACACCTATTGCAACAGTTGGTGTGTATCCAACAGTCCACACGTCACGGTATTCGTTCGTCGTTCCTGTTTTAGCGGCGACATCAAACCCAGGGAAGTGGAAGGGGTTGTTTGGTGGGTACTCAGGCTGGCGCGCATCATTGTTTGAAAGCATCCAGTTAAGGTCGCGGGCAACACCAGGGTCAACGGCATCCTTAGGGTCGGGAGTGTATTCCTCAAGCAGTTTTCCTTTGGCATCTTCTACGCGAAGGATACCCGTTGCTTTGTTGTATACACCGTTGTTTGCAAAGGTTGCGTATGCATTGGTGAGATCAAGAAGGCGTACTTCACCAGCACCAAGCGCAAGGGCAAGCGAGCGGTCACTCTTTGGAATCTTGGTAAGAGTGGTGATTCCTGCACGTGTGGCAAGATCAATCACATTGTCTACGCCCGCTAAGTACATGGCCTTCACTGCAGGAACGTTGATGGATTGTGCGAGAGCCGTCGTGAAGGTCATCGCTCCACGGAACTTGTCATCATAGTTGCCCGGAGCGTAACAAGGGGCCGCGTGGTTAAAGTTATCAGATGGTGCGCATGCCGTTGAAAACTGTGTTGGCGCATCAAAGATGATGGTTTGTGGGGTAAATCCTTTTGCAAGAGCTGCAGCGTACACAAAAGGTTTGAATGAAGACCCTGGTTGGCGCTCAGCCAAAGCAACGTTGTAGTTTCCATCAATGGCTGGGTCAAAGTAGTTGCGTGAACCAACCATCGCAAGTATTTGTCCTGTTTTTGGATCAATGGCAACAAG
>CAYRRU010000058.1:1276-1964 GCA_964426785.1 uncultured Candidatus Saccharibacteria bacterium
TCGCTTCTCATTCTCAAGTGCATACTGGTACACGATTGACTCAGCCGTGTGCTGAAGCTCTGCGTCCAGTGTGGTCACCACTTTAAGTCCTTGCGTAACGACATCAGCACCATACTTCTCTTCAAGTAGCTCACGAATATAGAAAACAAAGTGTGGAGCGATTATAGAACTATCTTGTTGAGGGTTGAAGGTAACGACTTCATTCTTTGCTTGGTCATACTGCTCGGCAGTTATGTAGCCAAGCGTCTTCATGCGCTCAAGCACCAAGCTTTGTCGTGCATCAAGCGCTTCGCGGTTGTTGCCGTAGGGGGAATAGTAGGTCGGAGCCTGGGGAAGGGCCGCAAGATAGGCTGCTTCTGCGAGCGTTATGTCTTTAGCGCTCGTACCAAAGAAGGAACGACTTGCGGCCTCAACACCATAAATACTTCCACCATAGGGTGCGTCGTTAAGGTACATTTCAAGGATCTGATCCTTGGTGTACTTACTCTCCAGTTTCCACGCAAGAAACCACTCGTGCACCTTTCGCACAATACTTTTCTCGCCCGTGAGGACGGTGAGCTTCACCACCTGTTGGGTAATGGTGGACCCTCCCTGGGTGTACGCGCCAGACTTTAGGTTAACGAGCATGGAGCGGAGAATGGCGAGCGGACGCACACCACTGTGCTCATAAAACTTGTCATCCTCTATG
>CAYRRU010000059.1:0-1927 GCA_964426785.1 uncultured Candidatus Saccharibacteria bacterium
TTCAGTTTGCACGCGAGCATAAGATTCCATACTTTGGTTTGTGCTACGGCATGCAACTTATGGTGGTGGAGTACGCGCGCAACGTACTTGGTATAAAAGAAGCACACACCGTTGAAATCAATCCAGCCACACCACATCCTATTGTTGATGTGATGGAGAGTCAGAAGGAGGTTATTGCGGAAGGTAACTTTGGAGGCACGATGCGACTGGGCGCGTATCCTGCCGTACTTAAGGACGGGACTGTGGCGCAGAAGGCCTACGGTGCAAAACAAATATCAGAACGCCATCGTCATCGCTACGAGATTAATAATGCGTACGTTCCCCAGCTTGAAGAAGCGGGTCTTGTGTTCTCCGGCACCTCGCCTGACGGGGTACTTATGGAAATTGCTGAGCTCCCTCAGAGTGAGCACCCATTCATGCTTGGAACCCAGTTCCATCCAGAACTTATGGCGCGTCCTCTTTCTCCGCACCCTCTGTTCACCGCCTTTCTTAAAGCCTCTCTAAAGCAATAATCTCTTCCCAGGGGCGCCCGGCGACACCAAAGTGTCCGTACGACGCAGTATCGCGGTATATAGGGTTTCTGAGTGTTAGACGCTTTTCAATCTCGCGTGGACGGAAGTCAAAGTGTGCGTGCACCAGCTCTGAGAGATCGTTGCCGTGCTCATCAAATGCTTCAACCATCACCGGTTCAATACGACCAATGGCGTAGGCAACAGACACGAGTGCTTTTTCTGCGTGACCATTCGCCACTAAGTTCTTGGCGACAAAGCGACACATGTACGCAGCCGAGCGGTCCACCTTGGTTGGATCTTTTCCAGAGAACGCACCACCACCATGTGGTATAAGTCCGCCATAGGTGTCCACCATTATTTTGCGTCCGGTGAGGCCTGCGTCTGCGCTAAATCCTCCTAGTACAAATCTACCGGTTGGGTTTACCAACACCTCAATGTCGTTCAAGTTGCCAAGTATTGGTTTAAAGAGATGTTCAACAAGAGAGGAGCGCACGGTTTCAAGATCAACGTCTTCTGAATGCTGTGTTGACGTGAGTGCGGTGACGACTTTGCCGTTCTTTATCGTTACCTGCGTTTTCCCGTCGGGGCCCAAGAAGGGAAGTATATTTTTCGTGCGTAGTGTTTCAAGTTCTCGCGCAAGTTTATGTGAAAGAACGATGCCCAGTGGCAGATACTCAGGAGTTTCATTCGTTGCATAGCCGTACATAATGCCCTGGTCACCGGCTCCTCCGGTATCAACGCCTTGTGCGATGTCAGGAGATTGTGTAACGACTGCTGAGATTATATTGAGCGGGTCTGTGTATCCAATGTCTTGATACACAGAGCGCGCAATGTGTTCGTAGTCTACTTTCGCCTTTGTGGTTACCTCGCCACCAATCATAAGTGTTCCGTGACTTCCAAAGGTTTCAACGGCAACACGGCTCTGGGGGTCTTGCGCAAGGCAGGCATCAAGAATGGCGTCAGACATTTGGTCGCAGACTTTGTCAGGGTGCCCGGCAGTCACGCTTTCGGTTGTGTAATGTTTTGGCGTATGGAACATAGAGTGAGGCTAAACGCATAATCTCCCACGGGCATGGGAGATCGAAGGAGTGTCGCATCGTCCCCCATGGTTTGTGGGGCTGGAGAGCACCGGACTCCCTAAAGAAGTTGGTTGCTGGCGAGTCATAGGCCCAGATGCCTCATCGCGCTCTTGATACGTATTCAGTTGTACCCAGAACTATAGCACGGTTGAAAAAGCCTTGTTTTTCGCGTATGGTATCCGAACCGGAAGTAACTCCTGTTGCTTTCGGTATTGCGGGATCGTCTAATGGTAGGACAGCGCTCTCTGGAGGCGTTTATCTAGGTTCGAGTCCTAGTCCCGCAGCACTCTCACACAAAGTCGAACGGTTGGGGCACAACACAAACGTAAAGTTGAC